>DATGXU010000093.1:0-12022 GCA_035298685.1 Magnetospirillum sp.
CGCCGTCGCAGGTGGTCTTGAGGATCACCGTGGTGCTGACGGCGCCGGCCGCCGCCTTGACAGGGGCCGTGCTCATGCCGCGATCGCCGGCATGAGGATGCGGTCCTGGCCGAACATCTGGCGCATGCCGCCGGGGCCGTAGGCGCGGATGATGGCGTCGATCTCGTCGGCGGCCTGCCAGAAGGACTTGTGGTTCTTCACGCTGACCTTGCGGTCGATCACCGCCTCGATCAGGCAGGGGCCGCCGGTTTCGCGCGCGTTCGCCAGGGCCGCTTCGAAACGGGGCAGGGTGTCGGCGCTCCAGTGCTTCCAGCCGGCGGCACGCGCGGCGCGGCCGATGTCGATGTCGGGCGGCGACAGGAAGTCGTTGTATTCCGGCGTGTTGGCCATGGGCAGGTAATCGAAGATGGCGCCGCCGCCGTTGTTCAGCACCACCAGCGTGATGTCGTGGTTGTGGGCCAGCTGCAGGCTGCCGACGTCATGGGAAAAGGCCATGTCGCCCATCATGGCCACCATGGGCACGCCCGGCTGCGCCGCTGCGATGCCCAGGATGGTGCCGATGGAACCGTCGATGCCGTTGGTGCCGCGATTGGCCAGCAGGCGCAGATCCTTGCCCGACGTGCCCGAGAAGCTGTCGAAATCGCGGATGCTCATGGAATTGCCCGAGAACATGATCGAACCGGGCGTCGCCGCCTCGATCAGCCGGCCGATGATGGGCGCTTCCCACAGGCTGTTCTGGCAGATCCCTTGCGCCTGCAGATCGATGAAGCGTTCGCAGGCGGCGAAGGACTCGCGCCATTCGGACGGAGCCGGGCGGATGTTGCCCCGCGCCGACAGGCCGCGGCAGAACGAACCGGGGTCCGAGCGCAGCAGACGGGTCACGCGCAGCAGCGGATCGGCCCAGCGGATGGTGGGATCGACCACGATATAATCGGTGGCGCCCGATTCCTGCAGCCAGCTCAGCACCGGCTTGGCGGTGGCCGGGCCGCCGAAGCTGATCACCCATTCCGGCTGATGGGTGCCGGCGAACGCCTTCGAGCGCAGGAAGCTGTCGCCGCGCGACACGATGCAGATGTCGTCGGGGGCGTTGAAGCGCAGATTGCTCAAGGGGTCGGTGATCACCGGACAGCCGGTGGCGCGCGCAAGCTGGTGCAAGGCGGCGGGGAAGCTGTCGTCGTCGATCTCGGTGGCGCCGCAGACGATCACGCCGCGCCGGCCCGAGATGGTTTGCGCCACGTCCATGATCTCTTCGAGCTGCGGACGGATCACCGGGCGCGACACCGCCGGCGGCGGATTGGTCGGGTGCTTGACGCGGCTCTTGGCGACCAGCGGGTCGCGGAAGGGCATGTTCACGTGCACCGGGCCGGGCGCCGGCCACAGGCTCTGCTCATAGATGCGCGAGGCCAGCGGCTGCAGCGAATCGATGCTGCCGTCGGGCAGCGGCAGGTTGTGCGAGGCGCGCACGTGCGGGCCGAACACCCGGTTCTGGTCGATGGCCTGGGCCGAGCAGCGGTCCTGGTTTTCCGGGGCGCGGTCGGCCGTCAGCAGGATCAGCGGCGTCATGCCCGCCGACGCTTCCATCACCGCCGGATACCAGTGGCCGGTCGCCGAACCCGAGGTGCAGATCAGGATGGTCGGCTTGCGGGTGGCCCGCGCCAGACCCAAGGCATAGAAGGCGGCCGAGCGTTCGTCGATGACCACCGTCACCTTCAGCGTCGGATTGGCCCGGCAGGCCAGCGCCAGCGGGGCCATCTGGGCGCCCGGCGACATCACCACGTTGGTGGCGCCGTTGGCGGCCAGCGAATCGATCAGTACCGCGGCCCAGCGGAAATTCAGCTCCGCGTCGGCCTGAACAATGCCGCGAAAAGTGGTGTTGTCCACCGCGGCGACTGCATTCCCGTTTGTCATTCGAACATGCTCCTTCGGTTCGGTGCCGATGCCCGACCGTTTGAAGATTGCCGTGATTCGTTTTGCGCAACGCCGGGGCGAACATCCTTTGGTCATATGTCGCTCGGCGGTGCCCTGTGCATACCGCCAATCAGACTTAAGTAGCAAGCATTTTTATCGCTAAAGGAGTAAAAACTTTTGGCATAGGTTAGTTATGTATATGTCTGAAGCATTGCATACATCCGTTAGGGTAGGGGTATGGCCTCAGGTTTGGGGGGCGCCACCGGCCCGGCGCCGCCGCCCAAGGCCCGGAAAGCAAACGCGCGACAGGACGGGTGCGCCGGCATGCTTCTATTCGTATGCGGCACATTATTCCCCATTCTCAACTGCTGCGGGCGATGCTATCGAGGAAGCGTCGAACGTGTTTCGTGGTCGGTGCGCAGGGATGCTGTCCCATGACGCGGCGACCTCGTGAACGGTCAGGGGGGGGGCTGCCATGGGTCATATCGACCACCTGATTTCCTATGCGCTGGACGCAGCCGACGAAGCCGTTGCGGTGAACGACGCCAACGGCCGGGTGCTGTACGTCAACCGCTCGTTCACGGCGCTTTACGGCTACACCATGGACGACCTGGCCTGCATGCGCATGAACGACATCCGCAGCCCGTGCCTGCGCCACCATCTGGGGCCCGAACAGCGCCATGGCGCCGATCTGGGCTGCCTGACCTATGAGACCGAGCATCGGCGCCGTGACGGCTCGGTCTTTCCGGTCGAGGTCAGCATCAGCCGGGTGGCGCTGGACCATGCCCGCTATTGGGTCAACATCCTGCGCGACATCAGCGCCCGCAAGACCCTGGACAACCATGGCGCCAGGCTGCGGCGGCTGTACGACGCCCTGCTGGCCGCCAACCGTGCCGTGGTGCAGTCGGCCGACCGCGAGACGCTGTTCGCCCGCATCTGCGCCACCAGCATCGATTTCGGTCTGCGGCTGGCCTGGGTCGGCCTGTGCGAGGGCGAGATGCTGGTGCCGGTGGCGTGGGCCGGCGACGGCGCGGGCTATCTGTACGGCGCCATCAGCCTGCGCGAGGGCGAGCCCACCGCCAGCAGCCCCACCGGGGCCGCCACCCGCACCTGCCGCCCGTACATCTGCAACGATTTCTTCGCCGAGCAAGGAACGCGGCCGTGGCACGACCGCGCCCGCCAGCATGGCATTGCCGCTTCCGCCGCGTTTCCGCTGGTCGAGAACGGCAAGGCCATCGGCGCGCTCAGCCTTTACGCCGGCCGGACCGGCTTTTTCGGTTCGGACGAGGTCGCCCTGCTGGAACAGTTCGCCGCCACCGTGTCGCTGGCGCTGGACCGGCTGGCCGCCGAGCAGGCCAGCCGCCACCTCACCGGCCATCCGTTGGTGCGCACCATCCTTGATGCGGTGCCGGCGGCGGTGCTGGTCGCCCACGACGTGGACTGCCGGGTGATCACCGGCAACCGGGCGGCCGAGCGGCTGTTCCGGGCGCCCCCCGGTGGCAACCTGACCAAAAGCCCGCCCGACGGCGGGTTGGCCGAATTCCGTTTGCTGCGCTCCGGCGCCGAGGCGGAGGTGGACGAACTGCCCATCCAGATGGCAGCCAGAGGCCGCGACATCGTCGACACCGACCTGGAAATCGGTTTCGACGGCGGCGACGTCGTCACCATCCGCGGCAACGCCATGCCGTTGCGCGACGGCGCCGGCAAGGTGATCGGCGCGGTGGGGGCGTTCGTCGACGTCACCCAGCGCCGCCACGAAGAGCAGGCGCTGGCCGAGGCGCGCGACATGGCCGAGCGGGCGGTGGCCGCCAAATCCCGCTTTCTGGCCGCCGCCAGCCACGATTTGCGCCAGCCCCTGCAGGGATTGGTGCTGATGCACGAATTGCTGGCGGCGAAGCTCGAGGGCGTCCAGGCGGACATCTTGGGCAAGGCGCAGCGTTGCGCCAGCACCTTATACGAGATGGTGGACGACCTGCTGGACGTGTCCAAGCTGGACAGCGGCGTCATCGCCGTCAGCAAGCGCGAATGCCTGGTCCGCGATCTGGTGAACGACGTGCTGCCACCCCACGAAGCCGCCGCCTGTGCCAAGGGGCTGGCCTTGCGCCACGTGCGCTCACGCCTTCAGGTGCGCACCGATCCCGCGCTGATGCGGCGCATATTGTCGAACCTGCTGTCCAACGCGGTCAAGTACACCCACAAGGGCAAGGTTCTGATCGGCTGCCGCCGCCGCCGGGGGGTGGCGCGCATCGAGGTGTGGGACAGCGGCGTCGGCATTCCGGCCGACCAGCTGGCGAACGTGTTCGAGGAGTTCATGCAGCTCGACAACCCCGAACGGGCGCGGGAAAAGGGCAGCGGCCTTGGGCTGTCCATCGTTGATCGCTCGGCCCGTCTGCTGGGGGTGGTGGTGACCGTGCGGTCCGTCCCCGGCCGGGGCTCGTGCTTCGCCATCGACGTGCCGCTGTCCGGCTCGGCGGCCGGACCGTCGGAATAGACCCGTCCCCGCCGTTGGTCGATGCCGCCGCCTGATCGGCCATAGGCCGCCCGCCAGGGTTACCGCGCCGCCGTGCAGGCCGTAAAACGGCCCGAGGCGATAACCATGCTGTGGGGCGGTAGCACCATGATCATCGACACGGAAGACCAAACCATCCTGTCCCAGCTGAACCCGCTGGAGAAAGAGACGCTGCGCAAGCTTGCCGACCGGCTGGCCATGGCAGCGTGGCAGCGCACCGGCTATCGGGACGTGTGCGAGTCCGCGCCGGCCACTTCCGTCCCCGGGCGCGGGCGGGCGTTCGCGCTGGTGCGCTGACGCGCCCTACAGCAGGAAGTCCGACGCCACCAGGGTTTGGGCGCCCATCACCTCGATGCGCATGTCGACGAGGCGGCCGCCGATGCACGAAATATCGACGAAGGTGTTGCCGCCCGAGACATAGCTGCGCACCTCGCCGGCCACTCCAGCAAAGTTTTGGCTGCCGCGGAAATACAAGGGTTGCGACGGCGACGCCACGTTGGCCAAGATCCGCGACAGGTCGATCTTGTCGCCTTGGGCGCGGTTGAAGTCGGTGATCACATCCATGGTGGCGGCGGTGTGGCCGGCGTCGAATTGGCCGACATATTGCTGCCCCGGTGCCGGCTGGTAATAGCCGCCGGTGAAGCAGAACCGGTCGGCGCCCTCGCCGCCGGTCAGGGTGTCGGCACCCACGCCGCCGAACAGGCTGTTGGCCAGGCCGTTGCCGGTCAGGCGATCGGCGCCGGCGGTTCCCATCAGGTTCTCGATGCCGATCAGGGTGTCGCGTCCGGCGCTGACGGTGTTCTGGGCGGCGGTGGTCGCCAGCGACACGGTGACGCCGGTCGCGGTGGCGCTGTAATCGGCCCAGTCGTTGCCGCCGCCGCCATCCAGCCGGTCGTCGCCGGCACCGCCGGTCAGAGAATCGTTGCCGTCGAAGCCATACAGCAGGTCGTTGCCCGCGTCGCCATTGATGCGGTCGACGCCGGCGGTGGCATAGATGGCGTCGGCCCCCGTCGATCCCGCCAGGGTGCCGACCGACGACACCGTCTTGGTCCGCAGGTCCATGGTGCCGGCGGCCGCCAGTTGCAGCACGCTGGTGTAGCCAGAGCCGGTGATGGTGGTGAACCCGGCAATCTGCGTGCCGGCGATCAGGGTGCGGGCGCGGATGTCCAGGGTTTCGATGCCGATCAGGCGGGCATCCGACAAATCCACGCCGGCGGCGCTACCGAAAACGGTCAGCCTGTCCACACCGATGCCGCCATCCAAGGTGTCGCCGGTGGTGATCTCGTTGGCGGCCAGCACCGTCAGCAGGTCGTTGCCGGCGTCGCCATACACCTTGTCGGCCTCGGTGCCGCCGTTCACGGTGTCGTTGGCATCGCCGCCGTGCAAAAGATCGGCCCCCGAATCGCCATACAGGATGTCGTCGCCGCCCAGGCCGGTGATGACGTCGCCGCTGCCGTTGCCTTCGATGGTGTCGGCGATGGCGCGGCCGGCGATCACGTCGGCGAACGACGAACCCGATATGATGTCGATCAGGTTGACCGGCTTGGTGGCCAGATTGACGTTGGCCTGGGTGGCGAAGGTCAGTTGCTCGCCGCCCGCCGCCGTTCCGGTGACGCCGTTGGCCAGCGCCAGGAACTGGCTGGCGGTCAGGGTGACGGTGCCGCTCTTGACCGTCAGCGACTCCACATCGCGAATGGTCGAGGTCGAGAAATCGCTTTGCACCAGCGCGCCCAGCGCGATGGTATCGACACCGGCGCCGCCGTCGATGGTCTCGCCGGCCACCGCGTCGGTATTGGCGATGTACTGAAGGGTATCGGTGCCGTCGCCGGCCAACAGGGTGTCGGCGCCGGCGCCGCCGGTCAGCACGTCGTCGCCGGCCAGCGTGGTCAGGATATCCGCCCCGCTCCCACCCCAGAAGGTGTCCTCCGACCCGGCGCCGGTGGCGCTGTCGGCGCCGCCGCGGCCGTCGAACACGTTGTTCCAGTTGCCGCCGACAAAGATGTCGCCGGTCTGCGAGCCCAAGATCTTTTCCAGGTCGGTCAGCGTCTTCGCGCTGACGTCCAGGGTGCCGCCGGTGCTGAGTTCCAGCACATCGCTGGCATTGATGTGGTCGCCGGTATAGGTACCGATGCCGCGCGCCTGCGCGTTGGTCAGGATCACCGTGCCGGCGAACTCGATCGTCTCGATGCCGCTGATGATGGCCGACGAGAAATTGGGCGTGAAGGTGTTGGCGCCCTTGACGATCTTGTCGGTGCCGGCGCCGCCGGTAATCACCTCGGGCAGGCCGGTCAGGCCGGCATCGGTGTAATACAGGAAGGTGTCGTTGCCGTTACCGCCCACCAACTGGTCGGTTCCGCTGCCGCCGATCAGGGTGTCGTCGCCCTCGCCGCCATCCAGGCTGTCGTCGCCGTCCTCGCCGGTCAGCGTGTCGCTGCCGCCGCCGCCCATCAGCGTGTCGCCGCCGGCGCGGCCCCAAATCCTGTCGGCCGCCGCCGAGCCGGTGATCTGGTCGTTGCCGGCCGATCCGATGATGCTGTCCAGCGAAACCAGTGTCACCGCGCTGAAATCGGCGGTGCCGGCGCAAGCCAGGGTCAGCGTGTTGGTCCACACGCTGCCTTCGATGCGGGTCAGGCCGCTGATCTGGCCGGGGGTCACGATCAGCGATTCGTAGTAAAACGAAATGATCTCGATGCCGCTGATCGACGCCGACGACAAGTCGATGGTGGTCTGCTGGTTGGTGTCCAACTGCAGGGTGTCGGTGCCGTTGCCGCCGTCGATGGTTTCCGCCAGGCCGGAAATGTAGGAAGCGGCGCTGACATAGAAGGTGTCGTTGCCGCCCAGGCCCGACAGCACGTCGGCGCTGCCCTTGCCGAGGATGCGGTCGTCGCCCTCGCCGCCGGTCAGGGTGTCGGCCCCCGCCCCGCCGTTCAGGGTCTGGTTGGCGGCGGCGCGGCTGATGTCGATGGTGTAGGCGCGGGCCGACGAGACGTAGAAGGTGGAAACCTTCAGGTAATAGGTCCCGGCGGCAAGGCTGGCGGCGTAGACCGAACCGCCGTTGTCGCTGACCAGCGCGATCCCGTTGCTGTCGTAGAGCTGGAAGTCGCAGGCGCCGTTGTCATAGCTGACCGTTACCGACGACACCGTCGACAGCGTGAACGAGAAGACGTCGTCGTCGCCCGATATCACCGAATCCGTGAAGGACTGGATCGACGTGGTCAGGGCGCCGATGCTGTACGCCGTTTGAAATGTCCCGCCAGGATCGGTGATCATCGCCAACACCCCCGTCTCACCGTGCTGGGCGGGTAAGCTAACACGGGCAAGAACCCAATTAAAATGGGGTGATTGCAAAATCACTCAAAGGTTAAGTGCAGACAATCCCGGATTGATAATCTGTTGGCAAGATGTGAACTTCTGATGGGTGCGCGTGGGCGATGCTGCCTTAATGCTGGTGCAGCAGCACGCCGCGGGCGCCGCACTTGGGGCATTCCACCGGGATGCCGCCGGTTGGGCAGGTTATCCCCGGGCGGTCGATCAACTCGGTGCCGCATCGATCGCAGGCGACGCCCACCGGGACGCCCTTCAGCCTGGCCCATGCCGACTGAACGGCCGCGTTGTGTTGGGATAGCGTTTTCATGCCGCTATCAAATCACACCGGTCGTTGCTTTCGGCACCGGCCAGAGGGAGATACGGCCTTGGGCGTTTCTTTCCCGAACGGCGCCCCCCGGTTGTCGATGCCGTATCCCACCGGGGGCGCCGCCGGCCCTCACTTCAGCGGCGGATAGGAGAACCCGCGCTTGGCATTCTCGGCGTAGATGGCCTCAAGCAAATCCTTGCCGATGGTCTTGGCCATTTCTTGATGGACGATCAACAGCCGCTTGCGCCACTCCGCCAGTTCCTCGGCCGTGGGCTGATAGATGTCCATCTTTCCCGTAGCCTTGATCGCCGCCAGCGCCTTTTCGTTCTCCTGTGCCGCGATGTCGTTGGCATAGGCGGTGGCGTCCTTCAATGCGCCCTCGACCAGGGTGCGGATGTCGGGGGGCAAGCCGTTCCAGAAATGGGCGTTGGCGATCACCACATAGCCTTGATAGGCATGGTTGGTCACGATCCCGTATTTCTGCGACGTCCCCATGCTTTGCGTCAGAATGTTGGACGGCGGCCCGTCGGTGGCGTCGATCATGCCGCTCTTCAGCCGCTTGGCAATGTCCGATACCGAGGTGACAACCGGCACCGCGTCCAGATCCTTCATCTGGGCCACCAGGACGGCGGACGGCTGGACCCTCATCTTCAACCCCGCCATATCCGCCGGTTTGCGGAGGGGGCGGGTCGAGGTGATCATCTTGAAGCCGTTTTCCCAAAAGGCCAGACCCACCAGCGCCTCGGAATCCAACGCCTGCAGCAACCGGGCGCCGATGGGGCCCTGGGTGACGGCGCGCACTGCCTGCAGATCGGGGAACAGATAGGGCAGATCGAAGATGCCGTATTCGTCGAGGCCAAGCATGGAGATGCGGTTCAGCGACGGGGCCAGCATCTGCACCGCGCCCAGTTGCAGCGCCTCGATTTCTTCCTTGTCCGTATAGGCCGTGCTGTTGGGGTAGACGACGACCTTCACCACGCCCCGGCTGCGTTCCTCGACCAGCTCGCGGAATTTCTCGGCCGCCTTGCCCTTGGGGGAATCCGGCGTCGCCACATGGCTGAATTTGATGACGTATTGCTGGGCGTTCGGCCGGCATTGAGCCGGGGGTGCCAGCACCATGGCCAGACCGATGGACAGGACGAATGCGGCGATAGCCCGCAACCGCATGACAACCTCCCCTATGCGCGTCGACGTGAACGAACGGCCGCGATGATCGGTCGATGGTCCCGGGGCGTCAAGCATGCTCGGCCTCGACTGGCGCTTGGTCATAGTCGAATTGGGCCACCGGCCGCGCCTCGCCCGCCAGGATGGCGCGGATCAGCGCGGCATTGTGTTCGGCATGGGGCGGATCGACCATCGCGGCATGGTCGCCGGCACCGTGATGGGTGTGGCAGCCGCCCCGGCAACGAACCGACCAATCCTGCTGGCGATGATAATTGCCCTCGGCCAGCACCAGATGGGTGCGGGCGTCGATGGGGGTGTCCTTGTCGGTTTCCGGCGACATCAGGAAGCGGAAATAGCGGATGGTCTGCTCGTAGGCCCGTTCGCGGAAGTGGCGCGACGAGTCGTAGACCGCCTTGATGCTCTCGCGGCCGGCCCGGCCGACGAAGCGGTCCACGTTCTGGCGGATTTCCTCGTCGGGCGTGGTATCGGGCGGCATGGTCGTCCAATAGGAATCCAGCGCGATGATCTCGGCCACCTCGCGCCCGCGTGCCTCGAGTTCGCGCGCCACCAGAAACGCCAGGCAGCTGCCCGACGAATGGCCCATCAGGTGGATGGGGCCGTCCGGCTGGATCTCGCAAATCACGTCCACGTCGCCCTGCAGCGTCTTCAGCCCGTCGGGGGCGGCGAAGGAATACAGCGTCATCTCGGGCAACAGCGCCGCCAGTCCGGCATAGGCGACGCTGAACCCCAAAGCCGGCGGCAGCAGGAACAGCTTCAGCGGCTTTTCCGGTCCCAATTGGGTGCAGCGGCGCTGGCGGGCCGACAGATAAAGCCCGCGCGAGGCCCCCAGCCAGGGGGCCAGGGCGCGCGGGGTCGGGTATTGCCACAGCACGCCGGGCGGCAGCTCGACGCCGGTGGCGGTCTGGATGGCGGCGACCAGGCGCAAGGCCAGCAGCGAATGGCCGCCCAGGGCGAAGAAATCGTCCTCGGCGCCCACGTTCAGCCGCCCCAGGGCGCGGGCGAACTCGGCGCACAGCACCGCCTCGTCCTCGTTGGCCGGCGGGGTCGCGCCGGCGGTGGCCTCGGGGGCGGGCAGGGCCTTGCGGTCGATCTTTCCCGACGGGTTGAGCGGCCATTTGGGCAGCACCAGGATGGGGGCGGGGATCATGTGCTCGGGCAGCAGGGTGCGCAGGTGGTCCTGCAGCTGGCGGCCCAAATCGGCATGGCCCATGCGGCGGGCGGGGGCGTTGGCGTGGCGGGACAGGTCGGGGGCGTGGGGGGCGCGTTCCACCGCCACCCAGCGCGGGCGGTAGATGACGTCCAGCGTGCCGGTGCCGGCGCCGCGCCAGACCAGCGGCAGGCCGGGTTCGGCCAGCTGGTCGGCGGTCATGCCGCCCAGCGCCGCCGCCCGGGTGGCGGCTTCGGCCAGCAGGGCGCCGCAATCGCCGTCGAAGCCGGGCAGCAGTTCCGCCGCCAGCCGGGTCCAGGCGCCGCGCGGGTCGGGGACATTGCGGACGCCCACCGACAGGCCGGCGGGGGTTTGGCCCAGCCGCTGGCGCCAGTCGGGGCCGGGCTCGAGCCACAGATCGGGCTCGGCCGGCTTTTCCCGGCGCTCGCCCAGGGTCAGGGTGACGTCGTAGCGGTAGCGGCTGAGCTCGTTGTCATAGCCGCCCAGCTTGGGCGCCGCCTCGGCGCGGGCCACGCCCGGCCAGGTATCGGCCAGGGCGTCGAACAGCGCCGGGGACAGGGTCAGCTCTTCCTCGTCGGTCACCGCCTGGGCCACGGTGGCGGCCAGGGTGGCGGCGGGGGTGGCGGGGTCGGCGCGGGTCAGCGCCACCCAGGCGCGCATGGCGCCCAGCAGGTCGTGGCTGCGCAGGTCGCCCAGGAAGATGTGGCCGTCGGGGCGGCACACCCGCACCGCCTCGGCCACCACCGCCAGCAGGTAATCGAGGTCGGGGAAGTACTGCGCCACCGAATTGACCACCACCAGGTCCACCGAGGAATCGGCCAGGGCCGAGAGGTCGCGGGCCTCGCCCTGGCGCAGGGTGACGCGGTCGGCCAGGTCGGGGCGGGCGCGCACGGTGACGTCCAGGCGTTCCAGCGCCTCGGCCGAGAAGTCGATGCCCAGATACGAGCGGCGCCGGGGGGCCAGCCGGGTCAGCAGCAGGCCCGAGCCGCAGCCGATCTCCAGCACGTCGGCGCCGGGCAGGGCGGCGATGCGGGCGACGGTGGTCTCGACCCAGGCGCGCATTTCCTCGGCCGGGATGGGGCTGCCGTCGTCGCTGGAATTCCAGCCGGTGATGTCGAAATCGCCGCCGTGGGAATCGCCGTAGGTGCTGTCGTACAGGCTTTGCCAATGGGCCACGTGGGCGGCCTGCTCGGCGTCGCGGTCGCCGCCGGCACCGTCGTCGGGCACCACATAGCCGACCAGGCGGGCGGCGGCGCCGTCGCCCAGCTTGGTCACCAGGGCGTCCTGGACGCGGGGGTGGCGGCGCAGGGCAGTCTCGATCTCGCCCGGCTCGATGCGGAAGCCGCGGAGCTTGATCTGCTGGTCGACGCGGCCGAAGAAGTCGACGGCGCCGTCGCGCCGCCACGCCGCCAGGTCGCCGGTGCGGTACATGCGCGCCCCCGGCTGCGGGGCGAAGGGGTCGGCGACGAAGCGTTCGGCGCTCAGGCCGGGGCGGCCCACATAGCCGCGCGCCAGACCGATGCCGCCGATCCACAACTCGCCCGGCACGCCAACCGGAACCGGCGCCAGCGACGGGTCCAGGATGTAGATGCGCGCGCCCGTCAGCGGGCGGCCGATG
>DATGXU010000094.1:0-3214 GCA_035298685.1 Magnetospirillum sp.
CCTGCCGGTGGCCAGCGATCAGCGCATCCGCCTGACATTGGAATGCATGACCGTGCTGCTTGCCCTGGGCGGCGTCGCCGCCATCACTTGGCGCCGGCTTGGCTCGGGGCTGATGTGGGCGTACCGGGTGGCGCTGCTGACCTTCGCCATCTCGTCGGCGACTTTCCTGATGACCGAGGCGTGGACCCATCTGTGGTGGCTGGCCCATGGCATTTTCGCCTGCGGTTTCTTCTTTCTCAGCCATGGGGTGGCGCGGGCGCTGCTGACCACCCGGTCGCTGCAGAACATCTATTCGCCCGAAGAGATGATTGCCCGCGTGGCCGCCGCCGAGGCCACCGCCGCCGCCTCGCGCGCGGCCGAGGAGAGGCTGACGCTGTTGTTCGACGCCAGCCCCATCGGCGTGATGGTGACCACGCCGGATGGCCGGGTGCTGTTCTGCAACCGGCCGCTCGCCACCCTGCTGGGCCAGGAGCCGGAGCAACTGGTGGGGCAGGACGTCGCGGCGTTCTATGGCGATCCGGAAATCCGCCGGCGCGCGGTGAACGAGGCACTGGCGACCGGACGGGCGGTCACCCGCGAAATCGAATGCCCGAAGCCCGATGGCCGCTCGCGCTGGGCGCTGCTGACCTGGACGCCGGTGACATTCGCCAACCGCCCGGCCGTGGTGGCCTGGGGCCTGGACGTCACCGAGCGCCACGAAACCGCCCAGGCGCAGGCCGAAGCCAGGCAGGCGGCGGAATTGGCCAACCGTTGCAAGACCGAATTCCTGGCGGCCATGAGTCACGAACTCCGCACGCCGCTCAATGCCATCAGCGGCTTCGCCGAAACCATGCAGGCCGAGATGCTGGGGCCGCTGGGCAACGATCGTTATCGCGAGTATTGCGGCCATATCGTCGAGGCCGGGCAGCACCTGAGCGGGCTGATCAACGACGTGCTCGACGTTTCGCGCGTGGAAAGCGGTTCCATGGCGTTGCGCGACGAAGTTGTCGAGGTGGCGGCGCTGATGCATTCGGCGCAGGTGATGGTTTCCGATCGCGCCCGTGAAATCGGGTTGGCGATCGAAATCGCCCTTGCCCCCGGCCTGCCGGCGCTCAGCGGCGACCCCCTGCGCCTCAAACAGGTTCTGCTGAACCTGCTGGCCAATGCGGTCAAGTTCACCCCTGCCGGCGGCCGCATCGTCATGCGCGGCCGTCTGCGTGACGACGGCGGCGTCACTTTGACCGTCGAGGATACCGGCATCGGCATCTCGCCCGAGGATCGCGAGCGGGTGATGCAGGCCTTCGGGCAGGTGGACAGCCGGCTGGCACGCCGCTACCAGGGCATGGGATTGGGGCTGTCGCTGGCGGCCAGCCTGATGAAACTGCATGGCGGCCGGCTGGATATCGACGGCGCCCCCGGCCGGGGGACGCGGGTCACCCTGGATTTCCCGCCCCAGCGCACGCTGGCCGGCGGGCAGGACGACACGCCTATTCCGCAGCCAGACACAGCTTCTGGCTGACCGCCCGGCGCAGGTGCTCGGCGGCTTCCGAGATCGCCGCGTCGGCGGGCGGCAGATAGGCGCTCATCTGCATGAAGGAATGGGGAACCCCTGCGTGGACGGACAGGGTGGCGGCGACGCCGGCCTTGGTCAGCAGCGCGGCCAGCCGGGTGCTGTCGTCAAGCAGGCAGTCCAGCCCGGCGCCGATCACCAGTTGCGGCGGCAACCCTTCCAGATCCGCCAGCAGCGGCGCCGCCGCCGGATTGTCGCGCTGGGCGCGGTCGGCCAGGTATTGCGTCCAGAACCAGTCCACCCGTTCGGTGGTCAGGCCGAAACCGCCGCCGCCGAAGGCATGGTGAGACGGCGTGTCCAGATCGGCCGAGAACATGCCGTAGAACAGCAGCCCCTGGATCGCCTGGGCCAGCCCCTGGTCGCGCAGCGCCAGCATGGCGGACAACGCCAGGTTGGCGCCGGCGGAATCGCCGCCCACGGCCAGGCGACAGCCGTCCAGGCCGAATTTCCCGCCCGAGTGGCGCACCCAGTCGATGGCGGCCAGGGCTTCGTCCAATTGCCCGGGGAAGCGCAGTTCGGGCGCCAGGGTGTAGCCCACCCCCACCACCGCCGCGCCCGAGCGCACCGCCAGCAGACGCATCAGCCGTTCATGGGTGTCGACGCCGTTCAGCACGAAGCCGCCGCCGTGGAAATAGACCAGCACGCCCAGGTTTTCGCGGCGGTCGTCCGGGTAGTGGATGCGCAGGCGGATGGGGGTGCCGCGCGGCGAGGCCGTGGTGGCCTCCGCGATGCCGCCGATCTCGGGCAGGGGCGAGTTCCACAGCATCTGATAGGCCCACGCCTGCGCCCGGGCCACATCCAGCGGCTGGCGCAGCGGATCGGCCGCGGACAGGCCGGCGGCGCGCCCGGCTTGGGCGATAACTTCCAGATGCGGATGGGCTGTGGACATGGCGGTTTCTCCCTGCTGACGAAAGGGACGATAAACTACACAATCATGTGCATCAACGCTTTCGTATAAATCTACTAATGTAATAGATTTAGTGTGGGGCGAGCCGCCTGACCGCCGCTCCCCGATGGTGGCTGTGATACCGGCGCCGGCACTGAACATTTGCCGTCCAAGTATTTGATTTTTGCCGTGGGGATAGGCATCCTCTCGCGGGGGCGAAAGTCCTGGCGCCGCATTCGGCAGGTGCCGGGCCAGAATTCCTGGGGTCATCGTGCCGGCTTCGGCCGTCGGGTCTGGTTTTCGTGCCGATGGCGGCAAAAGAAACCGGCCCGTTCGTCAAGCATGGCCGCTCCCGACCGGTTCGCGCCATTGCGCGAAGTCATGGGGGAAAAGGCATTTGCGAAGCGTGGGTCGCCTTCGCCGATGTCACTGCAATGCCGCGGCCCGTGATCATGCGCGTACCAGCGCGAGGAGACGGGGCGTCCCATGGGTGATACGACGATCGTGCGCGGCGAGACGGTGGAGCAGGGGCTTGGCGCCCTTGTCGAAGTGTTGCCCGGAAAGGCGCTGCCGCCGCCGCTGATGGCCGATCCGACGCCGCCGGTTTCCACGCCGCGCAAGCGCGGCAACGGCTTGGCGCTTGTCCTGCACCTGGGCGCCCTGGCGGTCACCATCGCGTGGCTGGTGTCGTGCGCCTCGTATGTGGGCAACAATATCGGCTGGGAAAACGTGACCGCGTTGCAGCCGCAGGAACTGGGCGGCCTTGCCAGCATGGCGCT
>DATGXU010000095.1:0-2173 GCA_035298685.1 Magnetospirillum sp.
GATCACGCGCAGCGATCCGTGAACCATGTCGGCGCAGCCGGGAATTTCGACCCGGCCCACCTGCTTCAGGTCGGCGGTGGAATGGATGCCGACGTCGCACAGCGTGCCGCCGGTGTAGACCTCCTTGCCGTCGCCGGAGATGTTGATGGTGTAGTAGCTGTGGGCCAGCGGCACGCGGTCGATCAGCTTCTTGTCGCGCAGGTTCACCTTGGATAGGTGCGAGTAGACGGTGAACACCTCGTCGCGGTTGGCGGGGTTGACCACCGACGAGAAGATGGGAACCGCGGTGTTCTCGAATTCGCGCAGCTTGACGGCGCCGTTGGCCAGATCCAGGGTCAGCAGGCCGGTCTGGAAGGCGGCGGGGTCGGTGGGCGGCAGGTCGGTGCGGCCGACGAAATAGGGGGTCGAGAACACGCCGGTCTGCTCGAATTGCGGCCAATAGGCCAGGATGTCCGGCGGGGTGAAATTGGTCCGCTTGAGATTGGTCAGCTTGCTGGTCACCTTGACCTTGCCGGTGCGCGGATCGATGCCGTACAGGTCCCAGCCCAGGCCATAGACGGTCTTGCCATCCTTGGCGGTGTAAAGCTGGGCGATGCGGCGGGGCACCTTGAACTCGCGGACGGGCTTGGCGGTGGTGCCCGCTTCGGTGCTGAACACGGCCAGCGTGGTGTCCTGCACCTGATACTCGCTGGGCAGCAGCTTCACCGGCGACAGAATGGCGTACAGTTCCTTGCCGTCGGGGCTGATGTCGATGGCGGGCAGGATCTTGGTGCGCTTGCCCTCGGCCTTGATGGCGGTGCGGAACACTTCCTTGCCGCTGTCCAGGTCGATGCCCGAGATGGATTCGTATTGGTCGGTCAGCACATAGGCGATCTTGCCGTCGGGCGACGGCACCACCGTCCACGGCGACGGGCCGGGGCCGGGAATGTCGTAGGTGCGTTCGACCTTGCGGGCGGCGGGGTCGATCAGCACCAGCTTGTTGGGCTTGGCCGCGGTCAGCAGGTATTCCTTGGCTTCGGCGGCACCGGCGGCCAGGGCGATCAGGGCCGCGGCGGCCAGAAGGGGGACACGCTTCATCTGGGTTCTCCTGATCTCGGCACTATTTCTTGGGGAAGATGAATTCCAGCGACCGCCAGTCGTTCTCGGCCGAGGGCAGCGAGCTGTTCCAGTCGGGATAGGAATTGATGGTGTCGGGCAGTTGCGCCGGCCACCAGCAGGGGTCCGAGCAGCCGTAAAGGTCGGCCTCCATGGGCGCGCACAAGGCGGCGACGCTGCCGAAGGGGTCGACCTCCCAGCCGGGGTCAAGCGTGGTGGTGCAGCCGGCGACCACCGCCTGCATGGCATAGACTTCCTCGACGGCGCCGTTGCCGGTATCCCCGCCGACGATGTCGGCTTTTGGCGCCCCGCCGACGATGTCGGCCTTCAGTGCCTCACCGACGATGTCGGCCTTGCGGTTCAAAGGCTTCAAGTGCTTCATCAATGTGCCCTCCTCGGCGCCACGTGGCGGTCGATGAACTGGGGATTGCGTTGCTTGATCTGCGCATAGACGGACAGGCCGAACTCGACCCAGTCGCGCATCAGCTCGCAGTAATGGACGTTGGGGTGCAGCGGATCGGCATGGCGGGCATAGGCCTCGTGATAGCAGCCGCCGGCGCACAGCTTGCGGATCCAGCATTTGCCGCAGCCGGTGTCGTGGCGGTTGGCGGCGCGCTCGACGAAGCTGCGCGCGGCATCCCGATCCCAGCCGGTGTTGACGTTGCCGAAGGTCGGCAGGTCGCTGCCGGTGAAGCGGTGGCACAGGGTAATGTCGCCGTCGGACGCCACCGCCAGCAGGCCGATGCCGGCGCCGCAAGGCAGCGACTTGGCGGTGCCTTCGGTAAAGTCCGACAGCAGCTGGTGCATGTTGGAGAACCCGGTGTTGCGGCCCTCCAGCGCGGCGTCCAGGTACTCACGCCCCAGCTCCTTAAGCCCCTCGAACACCTGCCGCAATTCCTCGGCGTTCAGGTTGAACACCGAACGGTCGGCGGTGGTCACCGGGGCGAAGCCCACTTCGGCGAAGCCCAATTCGTCCTTCAGGTGGCGATGGATGCGCACCACGTCGGTCACCCCCGCCGTCAGCGTCACCCGCGCGCCCACCGGGCGGGCGGTGTAACGGGCCAGCAACGCCTTCACC
>DATGXU010000096.1:0-3533 GCA_035298685.1 Magnetospirillum sp.
GGGTCGGCCGGGCTTTGCGCCAGGAACGCGACGCAATCGGCCTCGACCTCGGCAAAGCGGCGTTCCTTCCACAGATCCTGAAGCCGGGCCGCCAACGCGCGTTGCAAGGCCCCCAGCGGCGGCTCGGCGCTTTTGGCGGGCGCGGCGTTCTTCTTGCCCTCGGCACGGGCCTGCCGCGCCAGGCGCTTGTCTCGTAAGGTCAGGTATTCCTGGTACAATCCGCCCCATTCGGGGCGCGATCGAAAATACTCCTCGCCGCGTTCCAGATGCTCCATGGCGCCGGTCCAGCGCCCGCTGCTGGCGAAAGCGACCCCCAGGTGAGCCGTGACCACCAGATTGCCGGGTTGGATCTTGAGTGCGCCGATAAAGGCTGTCGCGGCCAAAAGCCCATCATTGAGGCGCAACATGCAGCGGCCCAGCAGGTACTGGGCGCGAAAGTTATCGATGATG
Source organism: Magnetospirillum sp. (assembly GCA_035298685.1). Lineage (GTDB taxonomy): Bacteria > Pseudomonadota > Alphaproteobacteria > Rhodospirillales > Magnetospirillaceae > Magnetospirillum. Next base: position 451 of record DATGXU010000096.1, read on the forward strand.
TAATGCCTGATCACATGCAGATGGGCGGTCGCATCCTCGTTCCGGCCCAGGGCAGCGCACAGGCGCGCCAGCAGCAGCCGATTGGCGACTTGCAACGGGGTGAGGTCGATGAGGAAATGGTTCGGCCGAACTTCCACGAAACCCGGTTCGGTCGCGGCGACACGTTCCAGCGGTTCGAGAGCGGCGCTGAAGTCGCGCTGCATGGCCCGCGCGGCGCCCAGGCCGTACAGGGCCTCCTTATCCTCGGGAGCCGTTTCCAGGCGCTGTGCGCAAAGCCCCGCCACTCGAACGAAGTCGCGTTCGGCCCAGGCCGCTTCCCACTCGCCTTTAGCCGACAAAATTTCAGCAACCATCCCACACCGCGCGAAAACTGAAAAATTCCCTGGAACGCACGAACTGGTGCACCCCGAGTGTGGCGATTCGGTGGCGGAAAACGCACATGCCTTCGCTGGCCACCGCCAGGCCGAGAATCGCGCGCCACAGTACAGTGGCGACACCTATAAGTCTAGGTGCTGCACCCCCCGCGCCTCGCGCTTCAAACTGTATCGGCCAGCCGGCGCTTCGACGTGCCGAACGCAGGCCTGGACACTTGAGGCGGGTTAGTGCTCAACTTGTCCACGTTCGCGAACAGCCCACCCCGCGCGGACATGAACAATGCAACTACGCGGCCTATCCTGCCCGATGGGTTGGCAAACAGGAGGTCTTAGATGAAAAGCAGCACGTTCATTGGCTTTGCCCTGGCTGCCCTGGTCACCGCCGCGCCGGCCCTGGCGCAGGAAAAGGCGGCCGGCGGCACGGATCGCCGGGAAGCCATGTTCCAGCGCATGGATGCCAACGGCGACGGCAAGCTTACCCGCGCCGAAGTCGATGCCTATTACAAGGCCGCTGCCGACCGTCTGATGTCGAAGCGCGACTTCGACAAGAACGGCGAGATCACCCGCGAGGAGTTCACCAAGCGGGTTCCGCGCACCAAGAAGACGCCGGCCCCCGCTCCCGCTCCCGCCCCGGCCAAATAGGGCGCGCGTTTGCCACAAACGAAAAAGAACCGCTCCACACGGGCGGTTCTTTGTTTTTGCGCCAAGCCACGCCGCGGCGCCCCTGGTTTCAGTAGACGCCCACCAGCACCCAGGCGTTGTCGACCACGCAGGCGTGGAACGGCTGGCCGGCGTCGCCCTGCCGGACTGAACGGGCGTGGAAGCGACGGCACTGGCGGCCGGCGGCGGACACGTATTCCTGGTCCACGCGCACGATCACCTCGCCGCCGAAATAGGGGTCATCCAGCGGCGCTTCGGCACCGACAGCATTGCTGGTGACGAAGTTCATCACCGGGCTTCCCTGGCGCTGCCCGGCGGCTTCCGGCGCAGCGGCCGCGGGCGATGTGGTCGCGGGACGCGTTGAACCGAAGGTGTTGTCGAGCCAGGTGCAATTGCTCAGGCTCGCCGCCAACAGACCCGTCAACACGATTTGCTTCATCGACATCGGCACACCCCTGTTTGATGCTGCAATCTAGTCAGTAGATGTGCCCTTGCCAAGTGCCGACCATCCACGTGGATTTTCGCGGCACCTTTCTCTCCCGGGATTATGAGAATGATACGTCGTCGTCGCCCAATCCGGTCTTGGCCCTGACCGCCATGGCGTCGGCCAGGTAGGTGGCGAAGCCTTTGGGGTTGAACGGCTTGATCAGGTATCCCGCCGCCTTCAGCGCCTTGGCCTTGCTGAGGGTAGAGGCGTCCTTGTTGCCGGTGAAGATGAAGACCGGCGTCGCCGCAAGCATCGGATCCATGGCCGCGCGCACGCCGCCCAGCAGCGACAGGCCGTCCACCGGTTCCATTTCCAGATCGCAGACCACCAGGGCGGGGCGCTTCTGACAGACCAACCGCAATCCCTCGGCACCATCGGCGGCGGTCATGACCTCGACCGCGCCCATGTTGGCGAGAAGGCGCGCCAGCAATGTGCGGGTGGCCTCGTCGTCCTCAACCACCAGTGCGCTGAGGTCGTCGCGATGGAATCTGCTAAGCATACGTGCTTATACCAAAGCACTAGATTTTAATCCACACGCTATCCCTTAGCGCACATCCCTGAAACGGAAATCCAACCGAACCCGAAACGGCGCCTTGGCCTTCAATTCGGGCGGCAGGCGCACCGGCTGGGCCTTGCGGATGGCGCCGTAAAAGGCGTCGATGGTGCGGCGCTGGAGATCCTGGGGCGGCAACGCCTCGTAGCCGTCGAACACGGCGGCCGGGCTCCACGGGCGGCGGGCATCGTAGGCTTCGGCGAAATAGCCGTCGGCCTCGACCGTCACCGTCACGTGCACCGCCGCCTTGTCATAAGCCGACAATTCGCGCGGCGGCGCCCAGTGGCGCAACACCTGACCAAGCACGAAGTCGCGCTCGTTCTGGGTCACCGGCTCGGGCTTCCTGGGTTTGGGCGCGATCTCGGCCTTGGGCTGCGGCGGGGTAATCCGATCGGAAGGCGGCGCCTTGGGCTGGCTGGACCGCTGGGCCAGCATGCCTTCCTCCAATTGCGGGATGGGCATCCCCTGTTCCCTGGCGGGCGGCGATTTCGCCTGCTCGGGCGCGGAGGGCGCCGGCTTGTCCGGCACCGGCCGGGGCGGCTCGGCCGTCAGTTCCACCTGAATGGATTTTTCCATCTGCGGCTTGCTCTCGGGCATGGGGAACCCCAGCCACACCAGCGCCAACAGCAGATGCAGAACCGCCGAGCACGCCAGCGGCAGCCAGCGCGGTTTGCCACGCTGCGAAAGAACATCCAGGTCGATGGTGGGGGCCGCCAACATGGCGCGCACCATAGCCCCAAGCGTGGCAAAAGAAAAAGGGGGCTTTCGCCCCCTTTCGCTTATACCGCCCGGCCGATGAACTGATCCGTTGGCTCAGTTCATGCCGAGACGGTGGGGCTCAGGCGCCGCTCGGGCTTGCCGGTCGGCCATCGCGCCTGCGGCGAGTCATATCAACGGCCGACCGGTATTACTTGGTTCCCGAACCGCCGGCGTCGCCCAGCGCCGCCTGAGCGGCGGCGAGGCGAGCGATCGGCACGCGATAGGGCGAGCACGAGACGTAGTCCAGGCC
>DATGXU010000097.1:0-6980 GCA_035298685.1 Magnetospirillum sp.
CGGCACCCACGCGCTGTTGGCCAAGGGGATCACCTTCAAGCGGCTGGGGCTGCTGATCGTCGACGAGGAACAGCATTTCGGCGTCGCCCACAAGGAGCGCCTGAAGCAGCTCAAGGCCGACGTCCACGTGTTGACCCTGACCGCGACGCCCATTCCCCGCACCCTGCAGCTGGCGCTTACCGGCGTGAAAGAGATGAGCGTCATCGCCACCCCGCCGGTGGACCGACTGGCGGTGCGCACCTTCGTGCTGCCGTTCGATCCGGTGGTGGTGCGCGAGGCCATCCTGCGCGAGCGGTATCGCGGCGGGCAGGTCTTTTACGTCTGCCCCCGGCTGGCCGATATCGACCGCGTGGCCGATCGCATCGCCAAGCTGGTGCCCGAGGTCAAGTGCGCCGTGGCCCATGGCCGCCTGACGCCGACCGAGCTGGAAGAGGTGATGACCGCCTTTGGCGACAAGCAATACGACGTGTTGCTGTCCACCAACATTATCGAATCGGGCATCGACATGCCCAGCGTCAACACGCTGATTATCCACCGTGCCGACATGTTCGGCCTGGGCCAGCTGTATCAGCTGCGCGGACGCGTCGGCCGTGGCAAGACGCGCGGCTATGCCTATTTCACCCTGCCCACCGAAAAGGTTTTGTCGAAGGCGGCCGAAAAGCGGCTGCAAGTGATGCAGGCGCTGGACACCCTGGGCGCCGGCTTCCAGTTGGCCAGCCACGACCTCGACATCCGTGGCGCCGGCAACTTGTTGGGCGAGGAACAATCGGGCCATATCCGCGAGGTCGGCATCGAGCTGTACCAGCAGCTCATCGAAGAGGCCGTGGCCGCCGCCAAGGGCGGCGAGGGGTCTGTTCCCGCCGAGGAATGGTCGCCCCAGATCACCATCGGGACCCCGGTGCTGATCCCTGAAACCTACGTTCAGGACCTTTCGGTCCGGCTATCGCTGTATCGCCGTATCGCCGCGCTGTCCGACGCCGGCGATATCGACGCGCTGGCGGCGGAGCTGGTGGACCGTTTCGGCAAATTGCCGCCCGAGGTGGAAAACCTGCTGCAGGTGGTTGCCATCAAGGCGGCATGCAAGCTTGCCAACATCGAAAAGGTGGATGCGGGCCCCAAGGGGGCGGTGATCACCTTCCGCAACAACTTCTTCCCCAATCCCGCCGGCCTGGTGCAACTGATCAGCCAGCAACTGGGCACCGCCAAGCTGCGCCCCGATCACAAATTGGTGTTCATCCGCACCTGGGAAGAGTCCAAACAGCGGGTTTCCGCGCTGCAAAAGCTGATGCGGAAGCTGGTGGAATTGGCAGCCGCTTAACGTTGTTTCCGCTCAAGTGCCGCGTGGGCTGGTCGCATTTTGCGCACTGACCACCTCAATGTGCAAAATGCTTTGGCAGGCTGCGGAAAAACTCTCCTTTGGGGGGCGACTGCCCCTCTCGTCATGGCCGTGCTTGACACGGCCATCTACGAGGTTCCGCATGAATGCCTTTTAAAACAATGGGATAGGTGACTGCGCGTGGATGCGCGGGTCAAGCCCGCGCATGACAAAAATGAGGAAGAGAGCCTCGGAACGGCGTTTTCCGCAGCCGCTTAGGACTGCATGGCGGCTTCCGCTTCCGCCTCGCGGGCGACGTCGACAAGGCGCAGCAGCACGTCGGGCTCCTGGGCGCCGGCCACGGCGTAAATGCCGTCGAACACCAGACAGGGGACGCCGTTGACGCCCAGGCGATGGGCGCGGGCGTTGTCGTTCAGCACGGCGGCGATATCGGCGTCGGTATCAAGGTATTTCTTGAGTTGCGCCACCGGCAGACCCGCCGATCCGCCGATTTCGACCAATTCGTTGATGCGGCCGATGTCGCGCCCCTCGCAGAAATATCCGCGGTAAAGCGCCTCGACGGTTTCCGTTTCGCGCCCCTGGGCTGCGGCGAAGCGGATCATGCGGTGGGAATTCAGCGTGTTGGGCGTGCGCGCGATACGTTCGAAGGCGAACTCGATGCCTTCGCTTTCCCCGGCTGCCGCCACGGCGCTGTGCACCCGTTGAACCCGCGCCGGGCCGCCGAACTTGCGGTCCAGGTACAGGTGCCGGTCTATCCCTTCCATGGGGATGTCGGGGTTCAGCAGAAACGGGCGCCAATGGATGTTGACGCGGGTTCCCGGGCGCATGGCCAAGGCGCGCTCGAACCGGCGCTTTCCCACATAGCACCAGGGGCAGACGGTGTCGAAGATGAACTCTATCTTCACGCTTTTGCTCTGACGCCAGAGGATTGGGGAAAGGCGCTCAGTCGATGTTGCCACGTGCGCGGGTCAGCAGCGAGGCGACGGTGTCGTCTTCGCGGATGTCGGTGCAGCCGACCTGCACCCATACCTTGACCGCCTGATAGACCTCGCGCACGGCAAAATCCGTATAGGCCAGCACGCCGGCGATGCGGTGCATCACCACTTCCGCTTCGGCGAGCGGGGTATCCGGCAGAACCACGCAGAATTCGTTGGGCGCATAGGCGGCCGTCAAATCCTCGGCCCGCAACAGGCCGGTAATCCACTGCCCCACCTGCTGGGTCAAATGCAGCGCGGCGTCGTCGCCGAACTGGCGCCGCACGCCGTCGATGTTGGGCGCCGCAAAGAAGACCACGGCCAAATGACGGTTCTGGGCCTTGGCCTGTTCCAGGCGTCTGGCCACATAGTCGTCGAAGTAGGCCCGGCTGTATGCGCCGGTCACGGGGTCGCGGGTCGCTTCGGCCAAGCTGTCGTTAAGGGCGGCGCGGATGCTCCAGCGCAATTGCTGGCGGCGGACCAGCGACACCATCACCGAGTGGAGGATGGACGGATCGGTGTTGATCGGCAGAACGCGGGTGGCGCCGCGCCGATAGGCGTCGGCGGCGGGCACCTCGCTCATCAGCACGATGGGCAGATTGAACAGGCGCGGATTGTTGCGCACCTGCGAACAGAACCCCAGCAACCCCTCGGGCGCGGTGGTGAAGGCAATCAGCGCGGCGTCGAAATTGCGCTGACCCAGCAGGCCCTCTGCCTCGTACAGGCCGCCGGTGACGACCAGATCGCCCATGTCGGCCAACAGCGCGCGGACCGCGCCGACGTTGTCGCCGATCAACAGCACCGCAGGGGGGGTGTCGCTGGGGCCGCTGACACGATCACGGGCGGCAACGCCAAAGCGTTTGGCGATGGTCGCGCGCTGGCTTAACTCGGCGTGCATGGTTTCCAGGCGAACCAGCGGGCGCAGGCGCGCCTGCAATTCACCATCATCGCAGCTGACCGTCAAGACGTCGTCCAGGCCGGCATCCAGCGCCTTTCGACACAGCTCGGGCGAGGCTTCGTCGGCATAAAGCAGCACGGGAATGTCGACGGTGGCTGGCTCACCCTTCAGCGTCGAGGCAAGCGCCACCGCATCCGCACCCGCCGGATCACCGATCAGCACCAGGTCCGGATGCTCGGCCTTGGCCCGGGCCAAACCCTCGGCCGCGGCGGCAAGGGCGATGGTATGATAACCACCCTTGGCCAGACGCTGCGACAATTCTTGGGCGCGGCTGGATCGTTCATCGACGATCAGGACATTGGCGAGCCGGTTCATATGCGTTCCGTTCAAAGGGCTGTCCACGGGCGGAGCCTCAGGATAATACGGATCGGCTCGCCCCATAAGGGGTAAGTGGGGGGGGCTGCGGATGTTTCGGCTGCCGCGCGAACCCCGGCGCCGCCAACATGTTGACGCACCGGGAGGTGCCGATGTGGCGAACTGGCGCGTGATCATGGGACGCCCCGGCTGGCCAGCGGTGCGCCGAGTGGCGGCCGGGCTTCTGAGCGTTGCGGTCTTCCTGCTGGCGCTGGCGGTCCTTCATCGTGCGCTGGGGCGTGTCGACCTCCACCAGGTCGTCGCCATTGCCACCAGCTATCCCGCCTCCAGGCTGGTGGTGGCGCTGTTGTTGGCACTGGCAAGCTATGTCGCCCTGGGCGGATTCGACTGGCTTGGGCTTCACCATATTCGGCGGTCGCTTCCGGTAGCCTCCACGATGCTGGTGTCCTTCGTCAGCCATGCCGTCAGCCACAATGCCGGATTTGCCGTCCTTACCGGTGGTTCGGTGCGCCTGAGAATGTATGCCACCTTCGGTCTTGGCTTGGCCGATGTGGGCGGCATCGTCGCCTTCGCCGGCCTCAGCTTTGGCCTGGGGGTGGCAATTGTGGCCTCGACGGCGTTCATCGTCGAAGGCGCGCGACTGGCGCCGTTGCTCAAGCTTCCGCCCACCGTGGTGACGGGACTGGGCTGGTGTGGTCTAGGGCTGCTGGCCGCCTATTTCACGTGGACCGCGGCGGCCCGGCGGCCATTGGCGATCGGGCGTTGGCGCCTGGCCACTCCTTCGCTTCCGCTGGCGGGCGGACAGGTTGCGGTGGCCGCCGCCGATCTGGCGCTGGTGGCCGCAGCCCTTTATCTGCTGTTGCCCATGGACGGTACCGGCATCAGCTATCCGGCATTCGTCGGTCTCTATGTGGTTGCCACCACGGCGGGAACCCTCAGCCACGTCCCCGGCGGGCTGGGAGTGTTCGAAGGGGCGCTGACCATCCTGATCCCGGCGCCGGCTGCGGAAATCCTGGCAGCGTTGCTGGTGTTCCGGGTGTTCTACAATCTGGTCCCGCTTTGCTTGGCCGCCCTGATCCTTGCGGTGTTCGAACTGGTTCAGCGCACCCGGCACATGCCGCAGCCCGCCTGGGTCGAAGGATTGGGGCCGGCGCTGGCCGCCTTGCTGGCCTTCGTCGGCGGATTGCTGTTGCTGTGGTCGGGGGCGGGGACGAACGCGCCGTCGAGCGATGCTCCGTGGATGGCCGAGTCCACCCACATCCTTTCTGGTGGGGTGGGGGGCGTGCTGCTGGTTCTGCCGTGGGGGCTGATGGCGCAGACGCGATGGTCCTATCGACTGGCAGTCACCACCATGGTTTGCGGCGCGGTTCTGGCACTGATGCGCGGCCCGGATTGGGCAGTCGCTGCCGCCCTGGCCCTGGCTGCCGCCGCTTTGGCCGCCGCCGCCCCATTGTTTCGGGCGGAGAGCTGTGAAGGGCAGGCCATTCCCTGGGGATGGCTGGGGGCGTCCACGGCCGTGCTGGTGGGCGCCACCTGGATGGCCTGGCGTGCCGTCGGCCAAGAAGCGCCGCTGGCGACCTATCTGACTGCCGCTGCCGACGGGCGCTTCCTTCGCACAACCGTCACCGCCGTGCTGACGTTCATTGCGGCGGCATGGCAACTGCGCCAAGGGGAGCCCCGGAAGGCAGCGCCGTTCCGGCAAGCGGAACCTCGATGAAAAACATTGACCCTTTGCCCGACATCGAGCACACGCCGATGGGGTGAGAGAGGAGTTTGCCCGTCCGAGCCACAATGGCCAATCCCAGCCCCAACCCTTTGGATCGGTCCCTTTCGGGGTTGCTCAGCTGGGTGAACTCCTCCCAGATTTCGGCCTGCTTGTCTTCGGGAATGCCGGGGCCGGTATCCCACACCTCCACGCGAATCCGAGCGTTGCGGCGGCGGCAGCCGACCAGAACCTCGCCCGAGGCGGTGTAGCGCAGCGCATTGGCGACCAGATTGCGAACCATGCGCCCGAACAGCACGGGATCGGTATGTGCCACGGCCGAGCACGGCACATGCCGGAACCGCAATTCCTGATGCTCGGCTTGAGACCGGAATTCCAGGGCGATGCCACCCAGCAGCTCTTTGAGATTTACGTCTTCAAGTCGCGGTACGGTGATCCCGGCTTCAAGCGTGGAAATATGCAGCAGTGCGTTGAGCAGATCGCGCCCCGCCGTCATGGCGTTACCCAACAGGGCAAGGGTGGCCCGGTCGTGGTCCCGGGTGACGCGGGTTTCCAGGATTTCGCGGTATAATTCCATGGCCTGAAACGGTTGGCGCAAATCATGGCTGGCCGAGGCGAGAAACCGCGTTTTCGCCTCGTTGGCTCGCTCGGCCACGATCTTCGCCTGCTCCAACTCCTCGGTCCGCAGGCGAACCCGCATTTCCAACTCGGCGTTCAGCAATCGCAGCTTGGCTTCCGCGTCCTTGCGTTCGCCAATCTCACGCTCGAGCTCCTCGCGCGTTGGCGCCTTCAGGGCGTGAGGCAGCAGCGGCCACAGTAGAATGGCCGTGACCAGCGAAACCAAGGCCGTAACAGCCTTGATGATCCCTTGCTCGACATAGATCGGCCACCAAAGGGTGATCAATCCGGTCAGATGGGTCGTGCCGCAGGCAAGCACAAAGGCCGCGAACAGCATCAATACCCAGCGAACATGCCCCTTCGCGCGCCTTCGCGCGAAGACCAACAATACCGCGGGAATTGAATAATAGCTGATGGCGGTGACGCCATCTGAAATGGCATGAAGCCATAACACTGTGGGCTCCAAAGCCAGGCACACAGAATGAGGCAGAAAGTCGCTGGCGGATAACCACATTTGGATATGCACCTCCTATGAAGGTGCTACAGGGGCACGGAAAAAGTGTCCAGTTAACTGATGGCATATTATTCGTTATAGGGATATGAATTTTCGAACTTCAACTATCTGGCGATCGTGAAGTCGTCAGTAGCTGGTGTGGATTTCGCGAGGCGGTGGCGGAAGGAGTGGGATTCGAACCCACGGAAGGCTTGCACCTTCGGCGGTTTTCAAGTTTTACCACCCCTAGCCCGTAGTTGCACGCAGTTACCCGCAACAGCACGAAAAAGCCTTATAAATCAGTGGCTTGATGTCCTTGCACGCCCGTCGTAGCATGTCGTAACACGCTGTAGCGCGCTAGCAATGCGCTATAAACAGCATCAGGGGAACGACATGCCGAAGCTGACGAAGGGGTTCATTGACAAGGTTCAGCCGCCTGCCGAGGGCTATGTGATCCATTGGGACGGAGGGCATGACTCGGCCGTCAAGGGATATGGGTTGCGCGTGATGGCGAGCGGCAAAAGGGTGTTCGTCGCTCAGGGGCGCGTGCGGGGTAAGGCGGT
>DATGXU010000098.1:0-1863 GCA_035298685.1 Magnetospirillum sp.
GTACGTCCACCTTGATGGGATGGACGCCGCCCACCCGGTCGATGGTGCTTTCCTGCAGAAAGCGCAACAGATGCGCCTGCAGCTCCAGCGGCAGGTCGCCGATCTCGTCCAGGAACACCGTGCCTTTGTCGGCCGCCTGCAAGCGGCCGATCCGCCGCTGGTCGGCGCCGGTGAAGGCGCCCTTTTCGTGGCCGAACAATTCGCTGGCGATCAGCGTCTTGGGCAGGGCGGCGCAGTTGATGGGGACGAACGGGCCGTTGGACCGCAGCGAGCGTTGATGGATCGACACCGCCGCCAGTTCCTTGCCGGTTCCCGATTCGCCGGTGATCAGCACCGGGGCGTCGGTCACGGCCATCTTGCCGATGGTGGCCTGCAGCCGCTTCAGGGCGGGGCTTTCGCCGATCATGGCCGGCTGCCCGGCCGTGGCCCGCCGGGCCTTCAGCGCCGGAAGCAGCCGTTCCAGCAGCGAAGGATCACGCTGGGCCTGCTCCAGGATCAGCGCGGCCAGGGCCTCGTTGCCCAGGCTGGCGATCATGTCCTTGGTCACCGATTCGCCGACACTCTCGAAATACACAGTGAAGGTTCTCCGCGTTCGGAAACCGAACCGGGGCGAGTGTCGCAGATGGCTGCGCGCCCTTTCACACCATCTTCCGGAGTGAGCGGGGGCGCATCCGGCGCTAACCGCCAGGGGTGGCGCTCTCCATCCGGGACCGCATAGGCATAGCCTGCCACCGGTCGTGCCGACCTTTGCCCTATAGGGCGGAAGAGCAAATGGGGCGGCGCCCGGCGGTCGCTATGTTGCTGGGGCGACGCCGGAAGACATTCGAGGTGAGGCCGCCATGAAGCGTAAGGTGCTGTTGGGTGCGACTGCGGTATTGGCATTGGCGGCCGGCCTGGCACCGACGACGAACGCCCGGGCCGAGACCGTGCCGGCGGTGGCCGACGACGACGCCGAACCGGTGATCGTGGAATTGCCGCCCGAACCCGAGGTCCAGGCCCAACTTCCCCAGGCGCCGATGCCGGTGGCGGTAGAGGTAGAGGAGGTGCCCGCCCAGACCGCCGCCGAGGATCGTAGCGAGCAGCGGAATGTTGCCAGCGCCCAGGTGCCCGACCCGTCGCCGCCGCCGCCGCCGCCGGAAATTCCCGGCGTGCTGACCCGCAAGGGCGCGCTGGTGATCGAACCGGGCATCGAGTACAGCCACACCGACGTCAACCAGTTCTCGTTCGGTGGCGTCGCCATTCTCGACACCGTGCTGGTGGGCGCCATCGAGGCCAAGCAAGCCAACCGCAACGCGGTCACCGGCACGCTGGGCCTGCGGCTGGGCATCACCAACCGCATGGAAGGCGAATTGCGCATTCCCTACATGTACCGCGACGACAGCAGCACCAACACCTTCGTCAACAGCAACAACACCAGCCAAAGCATCAGCCTGTCGGACAGCGGCCTGGGCGACATCGAAGGCGCGCTGCATTATCAGTTGAACGACGGCACCGGGACCTGGCCGGTGCTGGTGGGCAATCTGCGCGTGAAAAGCACCACCGGCACCAGTCCCTACGACGTGGACCGCAATGCCCAAGGCGTGGAAACCGAGCTGGCCACGGGGTCGGGCTTTTGGGGCATCGAGCCGTCGCTGACCCTGATCGCGCCTTCCGACCCCGCGGTGGTGTACGCCAATCTTGGTTACTTATGGAATATGCAGGCGGACATCGACAAGCAGATCGGCTCGCGCTTCGTGCGTTCGGTGGACCCCGGCGACGCCGTTCGCTTCGGCATCGGCATGGGGTTGGCGTTGAACGAGAAGCTGTCGTTCTCGATCGGCTATCAGCATGACTGGGTTCTGAATACCAAGACGAAGTTCAGCG
>DATGXU010000099.1:0-4656 GCA_035298685.1 Magnetospirillum sp.
GCACCCGCGCCGCGCTGGACAAGGCCACCGAAGGCGCCAAGCGCCCGCCGCTGCTGCTGAAAATCGCCCCCGACCTCAACGACGAGGATCTGGCCGACATCGCCGCCGTGGCGCTGGCCGGCGGGCTGGACGGTTTGATCGTCTCCAACACCACCATCGCCCGTCCCGACAGCCTGCGTTCGCCCCACGCCAAGGAAACCGGCGGCCTGTCGGGCGCGCCGCTGCTGGACGCCGCCACCGCCGTGCTGGGTCGCATGTATGCGTTGACCGAAGGCCGTCTGCCGCTGGTGGGCGTGGGCGGCATCGCCTGTGGTGCCGACGCCTATGCCAAGATCCGCGCCGGCGCCTCGCTGGTGCAACTGTACTCGGCGCTGGTCTATGAAGGGCCGGGCCTGGTGACCCGCATCAAGCGCGAACTGGTCGAGCTGCTCAGGCGCGACGGCTTCGCCAGCGTCGCCGACGCGGTCGGCGCCGACCACAGGGGGAAGTGATGCCCGTGCGCATGATCCACGGCCTGTCCGAGGTCGAAGCGGGCTTCGACGGTTTCATCCTCGACCTGTGGGGCGTCGTCCATGACGGCGTCGAGGCCTATCCCGGTGCCCGCGACACCCTGGCCGCCATCCGCGCCGCCGGCAAAAAGACGCTGTTGTTGTCCAACGCGCCGCGCCGCGCCGACGCTCTGGTCGAGCAGCTGGCCCGCATGGGCATCGGCCGCGACATGTATGACCACGTGCTGTCCTCGGGCGAGGCGGTGCACATGGAGTTGGCTCGCCGCACCGATCCGTTCTACGCCCGCCTGGGTCGCCAGCTCTATCACATGGGGCCCGAGCGCGACGAAAACGTCTTCGCCGGGCTTGATCTGGTGCCGGTGGACATCGACCATGCCGACTTCATCCTCAATACCGGCCCGTGGGACTTCAACGAGACGGTCGAGGATTACGTACCCAAGATGACGGCCGCCCTGGCCCGCAACCTGCCCATGATCTGCGCCAATCCCGACCATGTGGTGATTCGCCAGGGCCAGCAGGTGGTGTGCGCCGGCGCCCTGGCCGCCCGCTATGCGGAAATGGGCGGCGTGGTGTCCATGCGCGGCAAGCCCGACCCGGCCATCTACGACAATGCCCTGGAGTTGCTGGGGCTCGCGCGCAACCGCGTGCTGGCGGTGGGTGACGCGCTGCACACCGACGTCAAGGGCGCCAACGCCGCCGGCCTGCGGGCGGTGTTCGTCACCCAAGGCATCCACGCCGCCGAGCTGGGCATCCGCCCCGGCGCCCAGCCCGACCCCGATACCCTGCGCCAGGTGGTTGCCCGTCACGGCGAACGTCCCATGGCGGCCATTGCCACCTTCCGGTGGTGAGAACGAAGCGAGAGAGCCCGCGATGAATTACGAAACCGATGTGGTGGTGGTGGGTGCCGGGCCGGCCGGCCTGTTCGCCGTGTTCGAATGCGGCATGGTCAAGCTGCAATGCCATGTGGTCGATGCCCTCGACGCGGTGGGCGGCCAGTGCGCCGCGCTCTATCCGGAAAAGCCCATCTATGACGTGCCCGGCCATCCCAGCATCCTGGCCGCCGACCTGATCGACCGCCTGAAGGAACAGGCGGCGCCGTTCCAGCCGGTCTACCATCTGGGCCGCCAGATGGTGGGGATCGAGCGCGCGGGCGAGGGTTGGCGCTGCACGCTTTCCGACGGCACCGTGATCGTCGCCAAGGTGGTCATCGTCGCCGCCGGCGGCGGCGCCTTCGGCCCCAACCGCCCGCCGTTGGACGGCATCGAGGCCTACGAGGGCAAGGGCGCCGGCAACGGCGTCGCCTATTTCGTCACCCGGCGCGAGGATTACCGCGGCAAGCGCGTGGTGATCGCCGGCGGCGGCGACTCGGCGGTGGATTGGGCGATTTCCCTGGCCGAGGTGGCGGCCAAGGTGATGGTGGTGCACCGCCGCCCCAAATTCCGCGCCGCCCCCGAATCGGAAGCCCGCCTCAAGGCGCTGGCCGAGGCCGGCACCATCGACATGGTGGTGCCCTATCAGCTGCACAGCCTGGAAGGCGACGGCGGCAAGCTGTCGGCGGTAGTGGTGGCGACGCTGGACGGCGAAACCCGCCGCTTGGACGCCGACGCCCTGCTGCCGTTCTTCGGCCTGGCCACCGAACTGGGCCCCATCGCCCAATGGGGCCTGGGCATGGACCGCAACCTGATCGCCGTGGACGCCGCCACCATGGCGACCAACGCCCCCGGCATCCTGGCCGCCGGCGACATCTGCACCTACCCCGGCAAGCTGAAGCTGATCCTGTCCGGCTTCGCCGAAGCCGCCCGCGCCGCCCACACCGCCCACACCATCGCCCACCCGGGCGAGGCGCTGCACTTCGAACACTCCACCACTTCGGGCGTGCCGGGCGCCAAATAACCTACCCGCAAGAGGCCGCGCTCCACCGCTCGGCCTCTTGCGCGATCCGGCCCAGCCCCTTATAACTATGGACCTCGGGATCGCGGGTGTAGCTCAATGGTAGAGCAGAAGCTTCCCAATCCTCGACACGGGAAATCTGCTACCAGACAAATGTAGCGTAAGCAACGGGTTGCGCCGACACCCGCTATCCACTCACCCGTTGCTATACGCCCCGATATCTCCTCGATGCCCACACGGTTTGGCAATTTCTGGCAACGCCAGGAAGGCGATCTTTCTTTGTCCGGGCGATCTACGCATCTGCAAACGTTTACAACTTGCGTGGATTGTCGGGCGTGCCTGATATAGGGATCGCCGCAAATCTGCGATCAGTTAGCCATTGGTCCCATTGGAAATGCAGCAGGCGCCCATTTGCCGATAGAACGCCTTTGCGAAACCTTTGCTTCCAGCATCCGACCATTGCCACATTCGAAGGCAAAACCGAGGCTGCGGGATAGACCTCCACCCCAAGCTATATTCGCAGAAATGGCGGAGGAAATTTCCGAAAACGGCTACTCGCCCTCTTCGAGGGCCGAGATCAGGGCATGGGGATCGAAACCGATGATCGCGGCAAGGTCCAGGAATTCGACAACATCCACCCGGCGCTCGCCCCGCTCATACTTCGCCACAAACGACTGAGGCCGCCCCAGGCGCTGGGCTACGTCGGCCTGGGTCAAACCGTGCGTTTTCCGCTCCTGAATTAACAGGGCGCGCAATTTGCTGTGGCGTTGGGTCCAAATGGTCTTGGGCATCGGGGCGCTCGTGGGTGGCCCCGGCACAAAAATTCAGCTATAGGATTATCCCAAAGACGGATTTTCTACCGGGCGCCATTGCGCCGGCATTGAGGGGAGTTGGAGGATGAAACGTTTAGCTTTCTTACTGTCGCTGTTGGTTGCGGGGTGCGCGCAGCAGAAATCCTCGTTTGATGTGTACTTTGATGCAGCGAATGAAAAAGAAAAGAATTTGATGGCTAATAATATAGCGGTTGCGGAGGAAGCCGGAAAGCGTGTGGATGCGTTAATTGACGCATTATCAACAACGAAAAAGGATAAGTGTATTATTGACGGCTGGAGCAATGTCAATCAATCACTGGCAAAGCTAAGTGCTGTAGTGGATGAGCGTTATGGTAAATTAAAGTCGCAAGAGCCGTATTATAGCGGAGCATCCAGCAGACAGCATGTCTTGAGGGTATCCGTCCGGTGAAGACCGCTGATTTTGGCCTTGATCAGCCCTTTGACTGCGTCGCGTTCTTCTTGATGAGGCGAACCTTGGCTGCGTTACGCTGATTGGCGATACGGCCGAGGGCGTACCTGATGGGCAGGTCGTCGAAGGTGTCCGGGTCGTAGTCGTCAAACCAGTCCAGCACTTCCGCATGATCGGGATGGTCTGGATCGGCGACAGCCGCGAGGATTTCATAGAATCCGGGAAGGCCACCGCAATCCTCCGGGGGAGCGTTTCGCTCGCCACCGAGATAGCGCGGATAGGAGCGGTCGGGATCGCCCTGACGGATATTGGTCACCGTGAGCCGGTGTTCCCACGAATCGCCGAAATCGTAGAGATAGTCGATGGTGGTGCACCCGGGGCTCACCACGTCTCGCAGGCGCACCTTGGCGGCTTCAAAGCGCGGTTCGGTCCCCCAGTCCTCGTCCGGGGGCAATCCATATCGCCGTTCGCCGATGGTGAATTCCCAGAGATGCCAATCGAACCACCCCATGACGGCCTGGATGATGTCGTGGAGGGCTTTCAGGGTGATCGAGGTTGGCACCTCGACCTCGCGCCAGATCAGGGGATCGCTGCCCGCCAGTTCGATGTGGACGCTGGCGATCTCGTTGAAGCTCTCGAAGGCGGATTTGGCTGGTCGGCTCATGCCGGCAGTGTGCCAGCTTCGCCTTTCCAATTCCACGGCAGCAACTCGTCGATGCGCTTGGCGGAATGCCCCGGCAGCCTCGCCAGCACGTCGGCCAGCCAGGCGCACGGGTCGACGTCGTTGAGTTTGCAGGTCTCGATCAGGGTGTAGAGGGCAGCGGCGCGGCGTCCGCCGGCATCGGAGCCGGCGAAGGTCCAGTTCCGGCGCCCCACGGCGATGCCGCGCAGCGCCCTCTCCGCCGCGTTGTTGGACAAGTCGACGCGGCCGTCGGCCAGGAACAGGGTGAAGGCCGGCCAGCGCTTCAGCAGATAGTCCATGGCCTTGGCGGTATCCGACTTGCCCGACAGCCCG
>DATGXU010000100.1:0-11676 GCA_035298685.1 Magnetospirillum sp.
CGCACGCCCTTGCGCACGAAGGCGCCGCACAGCCGCTCCAGCTCTTCCAGCGTCAGCACTTCCGCCTTGGGCAGAAAGGCCATGTCCTCGGCCATGCAATAGACGCAGCGCAGATCGCAGCGGTCGGTCACCGAAACCCGCAGGTAGTTCACCCGCCGTCCGAACGGGTCGATCATTCCGGTTCCTCCCAACGCCGCTTCTGTGGTGCGGTCTGACCAATCCTAATATGGGGTGGGCGCGAAAAACGAGTCTTAGCTTTGGTCAAGAGCCCTTGTATTCTTTGGCGAATTCGACGTTTTTTACGGCGTTGCGCATCTTTTCCCCAAGCGCCGGGAAAGAACACATCACGGAAAGCCGTCCATGACCGAGCGCCTGCCCGTTCCCGCCGCCATCGGCGCCATCGTCTATGGTCCCGACCAGCCGCCCGAGGCGCTGCTGGCCGAGTTCGCCGCCACGCTGGCGGCGCGCGGTTTCCGCATCGGCGGCCTGACCCAGCACACCGGCCATGGCGACGACGGCTGCAAATGCCGCATGGAGGTAACCGAGCTGGACACCGGCCGCCGCCTGAGCCTGTCGCAGGATTTGGGGGCGGGATCGAATGCCTGCTCGCTCGACCCGGCCGCCCTGGCCGAGGCATCGGGGGCCTTGCGCCGCGCCATTTCCGCCGGGGTCGATCTGCTGTTCGTCAACAAGTTCTCGAAGGCGGAAAAGGCCGGGCGCGGCCTTGCCGCCGAGATGCTGGACGCCATGGCCGTGGGCGTGCCGCTGCTGACCGCCGTGCCGGGGGTGTTCATCGCGGATTGGACCGCCTTTACCGGCGGCCGCGGCCAGGTGCTGATGCCGACCCAGCGGGCGTTGTGGCGCTGGTGGGGCCCCGAGCGGCTGTATGACGACCTTGCCCTGGGGGTGGGCGACGGCGTGGCGCGCCGGGTGGTGGTCGGCCTCAACTGGACCATGGTGGAAGGGCCGCACGGCATCGGGCTGGCGCAGACGCCCGAGCGCGGCGGCCCCGCCTGCAAAGCCGCCGGCGGCGGCTGGAGCGGGCGTCCCTTGCGCGAGTTGGCCGGGCTGGTGCGGTCGTGGGACCCGGTCGAGGTGGCGGTGGGCGTGGCGGCGATCAACGCCCATTACAACCGCTTCGATCTGGCCGGCGACGACGTCAACGGGCTGGATGCGCTGGACTGCGACCCCGCCGGGCTGGTGGTGATCGGCGCCTTTCCCGGTCTGGCCCAGCGCCTGCCCGGTGCCCGCGTGGTCGATCGCCGCCCCGCCGCCGGCCAGTACCCCGCCGAGGCGGCGCAATGGCTGCTGCCGCGCGCCGAAGGGGTGCTGATCACCGCCTCTGCTTTGGTCAACCGCTCGCTGCCCGAGCTGCTGCGCCGTTGCCCCGAGGTGCCGGCGGTGCTGGTGGGGCCGGGCGCGCCGCTGACGCCGCGGCTGTTGGATTACGGCCTGGCCGCGCTGTCGGGCCTCGTCGCCACCGATGGCGACGGGCTGGCCCGCGCGGTGGCCGAAGGCGGCGGCGCCAAGGACCTCAAGCGGTTCGGCCGCCAGGTCACCCTGCGCGCCGCCACCGGGGCGGTCTAACCACAATTTGCTGGTCAGTCCCGCGCCGAATATCTATGAACAGCCATGCCCTGACGCGTTGATGGGCCCTGACGGATTGATGGACGGCGGAACGGAATGGACGTCACCAAGCTTTCGGTTGTCATCCCCTGCTACAACGAAGAGCGCACGCTCGAGAACGTGGTCGGCCGTGTGCTGGCCGCCGACCGCTGCGGCCTGGGGATCGAGGTCATCATCGTCGACGACGGCTCGCGCGATCGCTCGGCCGAGGTGATGAAGGCGCTGGCCGAGAAACATTCCGAGGTGGTGGCGATCTTCCACGCGGCCAACCAGGGCAAGGGCGCCGCGCTGCGCACCGGCTTCCAAAAGGCCACCGGCGACATCGTGCTGGTGCAGGACGCCGACCTGGAATACGACCCCGACGAATACCCCAAGCTGCTGGGCCCCATTCTGGATGGCCGCGCCGACGTGGTGTTCGGGTCCCGCTTCAAGGGCGGCGACGAGGCGCGGGTGCTGTATTTCTGGCATTCGGTCGGCAACAAGGTGCTGACGCTGGCGTCGAACATGTTCACCAACATCAACCTGACCGACATGGAGACCTGCTACAAGGTCTTCCGGCGCGAGATCATCCAGCGCGTGCGGATCGAGGAAAACCGCTTCGGCTTCGAGCCCGAGATCACCGCCAAGGTCGCCAAGATGCATCCGCGCATCTTCGAGGTGGGCATCAGCTATAACGGCCGCACCTACGAGGAAGGCAAGAAGATCGGCTGGCGCGACGGCGTGCGCGCGCTGTACTGCATCGTTCGCTACAACCTGTTCGCCTGACGGGGGACGCTTGGGCATTTCGTGGTCGCTGGGCGATTGGATTCCGGTGCTGCGGCGCTTGCCCGCCGGCAGCGGCCGCGCCGTGGCGCTGACCATCGACGACGCCCCCACGCCCGAGGCCACGCCCCAGGTGCTGGACCTGCTGGACCAATACGGCGCCAAGGCGACCTTTTTCCTGTCGGGCTGCCGGGCCGAGCCCCATTTCGAGCTGGCCGCCGAGATCGTGCGGCGCGGCCACTGGGTCTATGCCCATGGCTGGGAACACATCCGGCTGGACAAGGCCGGCACCGGCCGCCTGTTGGCCGACATGGAACGGTCCGAGGCGCTGCTGGCGCGGCTGCGGCCCACCCCCTTTCCCTATCTGGTGCGGCTGCCGCAGAACGGCGGCTATCGCAAGCCGTCGGTGCATCGGGCGCTGAAGCGGTGGCAGCCGGGCTGCCAATTCGCCCATTGGGGCGCTTCGACCGAGGATCACCTGATTTCGCCGCGCTGCACCCGCCTGGACGACGTCGAGCCCGAATGCCGCAAGGAGGTCGAGCGCCTGCTGGCCCTGCCCAGCCTGGCCGGATCGATCCTGCTGATGCATGACCAACCCATCAACGAACGGCCCGGCGCCCAGTTCAAGGCGGCGGTGACCATCACCCTGACCCGGCTGCTGCTGGACGGCCTCACCGGCGCCGGCTTTGCCTTCGCCCCCATTACGCCCCTTCCCGCGCAGTCCTGGTGGACGCGCTTCGCCCTGGTTTGACGCCCATGCGCATCCTGCACACCATCCCCGGCCGCAATTGGGGCGGCATGGAACACCGGACCATCGAACAGGTGCGCTGGCTGGTCGGCCACGGCCATGCGGTGTGGCTGGCGGCGCCGCCCGATGGCGAGCCCTATCAGCGCGCGGCGGCGCTGGGCCTGCCGGTGGTGCCGATGAATTTCGACCGGCCGTGGCGGCTGCGCACGGTCAAGGCCCTGCGCGCCTTTGTCCGCGACAACCGGGTCGACGTCATCGACGCCCACGTCACCCGCGATGCCAAGACGGCGCTGGCGTGCCTGGACCTGTGCGCGGTGGTGCGGTCGCGCCACGTCAATCAGCCGCTCAAGCCCTCGGCCATCCGCCGGCTGCAATGGCGGCTGTCCGACCACATCATCACCGTGGCCGAATGCACGCGCGAGCATCTGGTCGAGATCGGCCTGGCCGACCCCAACCGCTCGACCTCGATCGGCGGCTGGGCCGACGAACGCTTTTTCGTGCTGCCCGACCCGGTGGCGACGCGGGCGCGGCTGCGCGCGGAAATCGGCATCCCCGAGGCCGCCACCACGGTGGTGTGCGTCGGCATGCTGCGCCCCGACAAGGGCCAGAACTTTCTGCTGGACGCCCTGGCGCTGCTGAAGGCGCGCGGGCTGGCCCTGACCCTGGTGCTGGCCGGTTCGGCCACCGCCGAAAGCGCCGATTACGAAGCCGGGCTGAAGGCCCAGGCGGCCGCAAACGGCCTGGACGTCCATTTCCTCGGCTATCGCGAGGATGTGTCCGAACTCATGCAGATGGCCGATCTGGTGGTCATCCCCTCCTTGACCGAAGCGCAGCCGCGCGTCGCAGTGCAGGCCTTCGCCACCGGCCGCCCGGTGGTGGCCAGCGCGGTGGGCGGCGTGCCCGAGATCGTGCATTCCGGCAAGACCGGCTGGCTGGTGCCGCCGGCCCAGCCCCAGGCCCTGGCCACCGCCATCGCCGCCGTGGTCGAGAACCCGGCCGAGACCGCCAAGGTGGCCGAAGGCGCCCGCCATCTGGCCGAACGCTGCATGCGCTTCGACCACCGCATGGCCGAAACCCTGGCCACCTATGAAACCGCCATGGCGCGAGCGCAGGCCCGCCCGCTGGTGCGGGTGGGGAGATAGCGGCGTGGACAAGGGGATCGACGTCTACAACGCGGCGCGCACGCTGCGGCCCCAGGTCAAGGCCAAGCACCTGCGCCAGTTCGACCGCGAATTCCTGCGCCCGGCCGCCGCCGATCCGTCCATGAGCGTGCTGGAAATCGGCTGCGGTACCGGCATCTTCCTGCGCTATCTCAAGGCGCGCGGCTTCACCGACGTCACCGGCCTGGATTCCGATGCCGGGCTGGCCCCGGTGCTGGACGATCTGGCCGGGTTCCACATCCAACTGACCGATGGCGCCAGCTTTTTGGCCGGCTGTCCCGACGGCCACTTCGACCGCGTGGCGTTGTTCGACGTGGCCGAGCATCTGACGCCGACCCAGTTGAAGGATTTGATGCTGTCGGTGCGCCGCGTGCTCAAGCCGGGCGGGCGGGTGGTGCTGCGCTCGCCCAACTGCGCCTCGCCCTGGGGGCTGAAGATGCAGTTCGACACCTTCGACCACATCACCCCCATCACCGCCAACCGCCTGCGCGAACTGGCCGCCGCCACCGGCTTCACCTTTGTCGCCGCCTTGGGCGGCCAGACCCATGGCGGCGCCGTGCGCCGCTGGGCCGAACGGGTGGTGCACAGATTGCTGTCGGCCTGCCTGACCTATCACCCGGATTTCTGGGAAGCCACCATCGTCGGCGTGATGGAGAAGGCGCCATGACCACCCTGTCGGCCCTGGTGGTCGCCCATGACGAGGAAGCCCGGCTGGCGGCCTGTCTGGAAAAGCTGGCCTTCGCCGACGAGATCGTGGTGGTGTGCGACAAGTGCACCGACGCCACTCCCGACATCGCCCGCAGCTTCAACGCCCGGGTGATCGAAGGCAGTTGGGACATCGAAGGCGACCGCCGCAACACCGGCATCGAGGCCTGTTCCGGCGATTGGGTGCTCGAGGTGGACGCCGACGAGCACGTGCCCGCCGCCTTGGCGGCGGAAGTGCGCGATGTGATCGCAATCACATCCTACGACTGGCACGAGATCCTGGTGGACAATTACATCGGCGACCGGCTGGTGCGTCACGGCTGGGGGGCGTCCTACGGCAAGGCGGCCTATCCCGGCCTGTTCCGCAAGGGCGCCAAGGTGTGGGGCCGCGACCGCGTCCACCCGTCGCTGCAATGGCGCGGCCGCAAGGGGCCGATGCTGAAGAACCGGCTGAACCATTACGTCGACCGCAACATCTCGGACATGATCCGCCGGCTGGATTCCTATTCCTCCGCCAAGGCGCGCGACCTGCGCGACAAGGGCCAGACCTGGGGCTCCACCGCCGCCAACGTGCGCCGGCTGTTCAGCCGCTTCTTCAAATGCTATGTGCGGCGCGGCGGCTGGCGCGAGGGCGGCTATGGCTTCATCATCGCCGTCTGCGCCGGGCTTTACCCGCTGCTGTCGCACTTCAAGGCAAAATACGAAAGGGACTAGGCCCATGGCCCGCATCGTCATGACCGACGACGGCATCAGCTTCGACGGCCGCACCCTCGAGGAACGGCCGCTGGGCGGCGCCGAAACCTCGTTCATCGAAATGGCCAACGCGCTGGCGGCGCGCGGCCACGACGTGCTGGTGTGCAACAAGTGCGACGCCGAGATCGTCCATCGCGGCGTCACCTGGCGGCCGCTGTCGCTGGGCGTGCCCGACCAGGCCGATCTCTACATCGCCAATCGCGGCGACAAGCTGCTGAAATTGTGCCGGGGCGCCCGCAAGGTGGTGTTCTGGATCCACAATCCCGCCGGCTATCTGCTGAAATGGCGCTATCAATGGAAGCTGGCCTGGCGGCGGCCGACCATCGTGTTTTCCGGCGCCAGCCATGCCGGCACCTATCCGGCCTGGGCTTTCGCCGGTGGCCGCGAAACCGTGCTGTACGGCCTGACCGACCTGTTCTGCCACGCCGTGGAACGCGCCGCCGCGCCGGCCCCCAAGGCGGTGTTCACCTCGAACCCCATGCGCTCGCTGGATTGGCTGCTGGACGTGTGGGAAAGCCGCATCCATCCGGCGGTGCCTCAGGCGGAACTGCACGTCTTCGCCGGCATCGCCACCTATGGCGCCGCCGGTCAGGCCAAGGCCGGCAAGATGGGGCCGGTGCTGGAACGCGCCGCCGCGCTGGCCGATCGCGGCGTCATCCTGCGCGGGCCGGTGCCCAAGGCCCAGTTGGTGGGCGAACTGGCCAGCGCCCGCGCCCTGCTTTATCGCGGCGACATCGGCGAAACCTTCTGCTCGGCGGTGGCCGAGGCCCAGGCCATGGGCCTGCCCGCCGTGCTGGAAGACATCGCCTGCATGAAGGAACGGGTGGTCGAGGGCCGCACCGGATGGGCGGTCAAGGGCGCCGAGGCCTTCGCCGACAAGGCCATCGCGGTGCTGTCCGACGATGCCCTGTGGCTGGACATGCACCGCCAATGCCTTGCCCTGCAACGGTCGTGGCGGTGGGATCAGGCGGCGGCGGAGTTCGAACGCATCGCCGGAATATGACCCCGGTCATATTCCGCCGCGCGCCCTGACCGCCTTCAGAAGTCCGAGCAGCGCCCGGCTTTTTCCCAATCGCCGAAGCGGGTGGGTTCGGCGCCTTCGGGGCCGCCGATCTCCTCGACCGGCGGCTTTTGGGCCGGCATCGGCTTGGCCGGTTCGGCGCCCTGGTCGGGCGCGGTCTGGGTCTTGGGCTCGTCGCTCATTTCCTGGGGATCTCCGCTGGCTCTTGAACGGGGGCGCGCCCACACTTATTCAATATCCGCCAGATTTTCCAGCATTGTGGTATCGCCATGAGCATCGCCAAGACTGCCATTCTGCTTGCCGCATTGACCGCCCTGTTCATGGCGCTGGGCGCCATGATCGGCGGCAAGGGCGGCATGATGATCGCTTTGCTGATGGCCGTGGGCATGAACGCCTTCGCCTATTGGAACTCGGACAAGATGGTGCTGTCCATGTACGGCGCCCAGCAGGTCGACCGCCATTCGGCGCCCGGTCTGGTGGCCATCGTCGAGCGCCTGACCGCGCGGGCCGGCATGCCCATGCCCAAGGTGTTCATCATCGAGTCCGACCAGCCCAACGCCTTCGCCACCGGCCGCGACCCCGAGCATGCCTCGGTGGCGGCCACCACCGGCCTGCTCGACCGCCTGAGCCCGGAAGAGGTGGAAGGGGTGATGGCCCATGAACTGGCCCATGTGCGCAACCGCGACACCCTGATCATGACCATCACCGCCACCATCGCCGGCGCCATCGGCATGCTGGGCAACATGTTCGCCTTTTCCTCGCTGTTCGGCGGCCATCGCGACGAACAGGAAGGCGGCGGCGGCCTGGGCGCCATCGGCGGGCTGGTGATGATGATCCTGGCCCCCATCGCCGCCGGTCTGGTGCAGATGGCGATCTCGCGCACCCGCGAATACGCCGCCGATGCCGAGGGCGCGCGCATCTGCGGCAACCCGCTGTGGCTGGCCAGCGCGCTGGACCGGCTGGAGCAGGCGGCGCACGCCATTCCCAATCCGGCGGCCGAGCGCAGCCCGGCCACCGCCCATCTGTTCATCGTCAACCCGCTGCATGGCGGCAGCATGGACAATCTGTTCTCGACCCATCCCAGCATGGACAACCGCATCGCCGCCCTGCGTTCGATGGCGGCCGAGATGGGCATGACCTGGGGGGTGCGCGCCACCCAGCCGGCCGCTGCCCCGCCCGCCGCCGGTGGCCCGTGGGGTGGCGGCGGCAACCGGCGCAACGGCCCGTGGGGATGATGGATAATCGCGCGAGAATGCAGTAAACGAGGGGGCATGGCCCGCTCCCGCACTCTCCGCGCCGATCCGCGCACCGTCGCCCTCGATCTTCTTGCCGCTGTCCTGGTGGACAAGCGCCTGTTGGACGAGGCGCTTGAAGCCACCCCCGCCCTTGCCAAGCTGGAAGACCGCGACCGCGCCTTCGCCCGCCTGCTGGTGGCGACCGTGCTGCGCCGCCTGGGCCAGCTGGACGACGTCATCGGCCGCTGCCTGGACAAGGGACTGCCCAACAAGGCGCGCCGTGCCCGCGACGTGCTGCGCCTGGGCGCCTGTCAGCTGTTGTTCCTGGGCACGCCGCCCCACGCCGCCATCGCCACTTCGGTGGACCTGGTCAAGGGAACGCCGCTGGCCGGGTTCGCCGGGCTGATCAACGCCGTGCTGCGCCGGCTCGACCGCGAGGGCCGCGCCTGGGTCGAGGCCCAGGACGCCGCCCGCCTGAACACCCCGGCCTGGCTGTGGGAGTCGTGGCTGAACACCTATGGCGAGGACACCACCCGCGCCATCGCCGCCGCCCATCTGGGCGAGGCGCCGGTGGACATCACCGTGGCCGGCGATGCCGCCGAGTGGGCCGAGCGGCTCGAGGCCCTGCTGTTGCCCACCGGCAGCCTGCGCCGCACCGGCGGCGGCGACATCACCCGCCTGCCCGGCTTCGCCGACGGCATGTGGTGGGTGCAGGATATGGCCGCCGCCTTGCCCGCCCGCCTGATGGGCGACGTCAACGGCAAGCGCGTCGCCGATCTGTGCGCCGCCCCCGGCGGCAAGGCGCTGCAGCTGGCGGTGGCCGGCGCTCAGGTGACCGCCGTCGATCGCTCGGCCCGCCGTCTGACCCGCTTTCAGCAGAACCTGCAGCGGCTGAAGCTGCAGGCCGAGATCGTCGAGGCCGACGTGGCCGGGTGGGTGCCCGCCGCGCCCTTCGACGCCGTGCTGCTGGATGCGCCGTGCACTGCCACCGGCACCCTGCGCCGTCATCCCGACGGCCTGCGCCTCAAGGGGCCGGGCGACGTGGCGGCTTTGGCCGATCAGCAGACGGCGCTGCTGCGCGCGGCGGTCGACATGCTCAAGCCCGGCGGCACCCTGGTCTATTGCGTCTGTTCGCTCGAACCTCAGGAAGGTGCGGCGCAGATCGAGCGCCTGATCGCTGCCGGCGCGCCGGTCGAACGCCTGCCCATCACCGCGCCCGAAGTGGGTGGCTTGGGCGAGTTGATCACCGCCGATGGCGATTTGCGCACCCTGCCGTGCCATCTGGCCGACAAGGGCGGCATGGACGCCTTTTTCGCCGCCCGCCTGCGCCGGAAGGACTGATGGCCGTGACTGCCCGCCGCTTCGTGCTGATCGACCGCGACGGCACGCTGAACGTGGAAAAGAACTACCTGTCCGACCCCGCCGAGCTGGAGCTGATCCCCGGCGCCGCCGGCGCCATCCGCCGGCTGCGACAGGCCGGGTTCGGCATCTGCGTGGTCACCAACCAGTCGGGCATCGCGCGCGGCTATTTCGATCTCGACCGGCTGGCGGCCATCCATGCCCGCCTGGGCCAATTGCTGGCCGCCGAAGGGGCCGGGCTGGACGGCATCTATCTGTGCCCGCACGGCCCCGACGACGATTGCGCCTGCCGCAAGCCGCTGCCCGGCATGATCCTTCAGGCGGCGGCCGAGCACGGCTTCGACCCCGCTTGCGCCATCGTCATCGGCGACAAGGAAGCGGACGTGGAACTGGGACGCGGCGTCGGCGCCACCACCTTCCTGGTGCGCACCGGCTATGGCCGCAAGACCGAGGCCAAGGGCACCCGCGCCGATCACGTGGTGGACGACCTGCCGGCAGCGGCCGAAATCATCCTGGCCGCACCCCGATAACCGAACGGCACCTGCGGCCGCTTCTCTCGGCGAAGGACATCCCCCCGGAAACGACGAAGCCCCGCCGGTTGGCGGGGCTGTCGTAAGTGCAGAATTTCTCTAGAAGAGAATGGCGCGCCCGGAAGGACTCGAACCTCCAGCCCCCAGATTCGTAGTCTGGTGCTCTATCCAATTGAGCTACGGGCGCTTTTCTCACCGGCCGTTGCCGTCCAGCGAGGGAGCGGAACATACACATTCCTGTTGGGGGGTGCAAGCACTTATTTTCTGGTCCGGAAAACCTTGCGGATTCCGCATACTTCAGTTAGCCAAGTCTGCAAATCCGGCTTGTGGCACCCTTGTGGTTTGCGTAAAATCCCCGACGATTGCGGGGGGCAAGTCATTTTTCCCACTTAAATCAGAGTTTTGCTGACCCGGCGGGTTTCATCCCAATTGGCGAACTAAAAGGTAAACAGTCCCAATGGCCCTGAAGACGACCCATGCCGCGGCCTTGTGCGCGGTTCTCCTGGCAGGCGGATGCTCGTTCGCCGAGGAATCGCTGTTCCCGGCATCCGGTACCGTGCAGCCCGCTGCTGCGGCCAATCCTCCGGCGTTGGGCAGCTCGAATTTCGATCCGCCGGGCGTGACCGCCGGCGCCACCACCGGCACCTATGTGGGCCAGAAGGTCAGCTCGCTGCGCGGCGACCTGCAGCAGCTTCAGGGCATGCTGGCGCGCCACAACCAGTCGCTTCAGGGCATCCGCAACGACACCGTTCAGGATTCGCAGCGTTATCACGGCACCGTCGCCGCCATCAACGCGCGCCTGCAGGTCGGCACCACCCCCGGCAACCCGATCCTGAATCAGCAGTGGAACGCCGCCCAGGGCGAGCTGGACCGCATCAACGAAGACGTGCTGCGCATGACCCGCCTGGCCAACGAGGTTACCTCGTCGTCGGCGCTGTCGGCCTATCTGCTGGAATCCGTGCGTGCCGCCCGCCAGCTGTCGGGCGCCGTGGACGAGGACCACCGTCAGCTGCGCATCCTTGAAGACGAAACCAACCGCACCGTGGTGCTGATCGAGCGTCTGCTGACCGAGCTGTCGGACGACGTCAATCGCCAGCAGAACTATGTCGCCAACGAGCGCACCAACCTGAACACCCTGGCGCTGGCCATCAAGAACGGCCAGTTGTACAGCGGTTCGTTCGCCACCCGCCCGGGCAATTCCATCGCGCCGGCATCCTATGACGCCCCGGTCGCCGCGCCGCGCTCGGCCGTCACCACCGACGCGCCGCTGGTGACCATCCGCTTCGACAAGCCCAACGTCAGCTACGAAGGCGCGCTGTATGCCGCCGTCAAGGGCGCCCTGGACCGCCGTCCCAGCGCCTCGTTCGACGTGATCGCGGTGTCGCCCACCGGCTCGACCCCCGGCGGTCAGGCCCTTGGCGCCACCGCCGTGCGCCGCAACGCCGAATCGGTGGTGCGCTCGCTGACCAACATGGGCCTGCCCACCAACCGTATCCGCGTCAGCCAGACCACCAGCCCGTCGGCCCAGACCGGCGAGGTTCAGGTGTTCGTGCGCTAAACCGCGCTGGTTCAAAAAACCCCCGAAGGGCAACCTTCGGGGGTTTTTTATTTCCGAACGCAGCCGCTGGCGCAAAGAAAAGGTTCATCGCGGAATTCCGGGGAACTTGCCTTCAACGTCATCGCCGGGCTTGACCCGGCGATCCACGTGTTTCCGCGAAAAGTCTATTGGCAACAATGGGTGGGGCGCCCGCACGTGGATGCCCGCGTCAAGCGCGGG
>DATGXU010000101.1:0-3879 GCA_035298685.1 Magnetospirillum sp.
TGGTTCCGCCGCTATGCCCGCCAGGCGCGGATGGTGTTGATCAGGCCGTTGGTCGAGGAATCATGGGCGGTGGCGTCGGCGGCGGCCCCCAGTTCCGGCAGGATCTTCTTGGCCAGCTGCTTGCCCAGTTCCACGCCCCACTGGTCGAAGGAATTGATGTCCCACAGGATGCCCTGGACGAACACCTTGTGTTCGTACAAGGCGATCAGCATGCCCAGCGTGCGCGGGTCGAGCGTCTTGTACAGCAGGGCGTTGGTGGGGCGGTTGCCGGTGAACACGCGGTGCGCCGCCTCGGCATCGGTCAGCGACGGATTCTCTGCCTTCACCTCGTCCAGGGTCTTGCCGCGCATCAACGCTTCCGGCTGCGCAAGAAAGTTGGCCAGCAGCATGGCATGGTGCTCGCCCACCGGATTGTGGGTGGTGGCCGAGGCCAGGAAGTCGCAGGGGATCAGCTTGGTGCCCTGGTGGATCAGCTGATAGAAGGCGTGCTGACCGTTGGTGCCCGGCTCGCCGAAGACGATGGGGCCGGTCTGCCACCCCACCGGGGTGCCGTCGCGCGCCGTGCCCTTGCCGTTGGATTCCATGTCCAACTGCTGCAGATAGGCGGGCAGACGGTGCAAATATTGATCATAGGGCAGCACCGCATAGGCCTGGGCGCCCAGGAAGTTGTTATACCACAGCCCCAGCAGCGCCAGGATCACCGGCATGTTGGCATCCAGCGGCGCGGTGCGGAAATGTTCGTCCATGGCGTGAGCGCCGGCCAGCAGTTCCTCGAACCCGTCGAAGCCGATGGCGACGGCGATGGACAGGCCGATGGCCGACCACAGCGAATAGCGGCCGCCCACCCAATCCCAGAACTCGAACATGTTGGCGGGATCGATGCCGAAGGCGCGCACCGCCGGCTCGTTGGTGGACAGCGCCACGAAATGCTTGGGGATCGCCGCCTCGCCCAGCGCCGCCACCAGCCAGGTCCGCGCCGTGGTGGCGTTGGCGATGGTTTCCTGGGTGGTGAAGGTCTTGGACGCGATGATGAACAGCGTCGTTTCGGGGTCACACAGCTTCAGCGTCTCGGCCACATGGGTGCCGTCCACGTTGGAAACGAAGCGCACCGCCAGCCCGTCTTGCTGATAGGGCTTCAGCGCCTCGGTCACCATCACCGGCCCCAGGTCGGAGCCGCCGATGCCCACATTGACCACGGTGGCGATGCGCTTGCCGGTGGCGCCGGTCCATTCGCCCGAGCGCACCCGCCCGGCGAAGTCCTTCATCTTGGCCAGCACGGCGTTGACGCCGGGCATGACGTCGTGCCCATCCACCAGGATCGGGCGATCGGACCGGTTTCGCAACGCAACATGCAGCACCGAGCGGTGCTCGGTGGTGTTGATGGTCTGGCCCGCGAACATGCGGTCGCGCCAATCTTCCAGCCCGGCCTGACGGGCAAGGTCGGTCAGCAGCGACATGGTTTCGTGGGCGACGCGGTTCTTGGAATAATCCAGCAGCAGGTCGCCCAACCGCAGCGAGAACGCCTGGAAGCGACCGGGGTCGCGGGCGAACATGTCGCGCATCTGTTCGGGGGCCAGCCCCTTGGCGTGAGCCTCCAGCGCCCGCCAGGCGGGCAGTTGCGTCGGGTGCACCATGGCCGTTCTCCCCCATTTCTCGCGTCGAGCGAGCAAACTCTAGCACCACACCGCACGGTCGGCCATCCCCCCGCCCGGGAAAGACCCATTCATTCACCTTTGTGTCATCCCCGCTCAAACGGAGCGGCGGAAAAGGTCATTGGCACCCCAAAGGGGGTAGCGTATCCTGCGCCTGTACAAACACGCAGTCGCATAATTTTTCGACCTGAGGCCTGAACTGGCCGGTCGCCCGATCCGAAAGAAAGGATTCTCCCGTGTCGCGTGTTGCCACCCTTGGCCCAGCGCGTGATGCCCGAAGCGGGCAACACGCTCGGTCTTTCGTTTGGCCCTCGCCGGGCGCGCGCCTCCGCGCGCTTGGCCGCGGCCGCAATGGCCGCCGGTCGCCGCGAGCGTCTGTGCTGACGCTCGCGGCTCTGATGGCCGGCCTGCTGCTGCCCGGCGCCGCCGCCGCCCATTTCCAGGAAATCATCCCCTCGGCCGACATCGTGCCCGACGGCGGCAACCGGTCGGTGTCGCTGGACCTGGCCTTCACCCACCCCATGGAGATGGGGCCGGTGATGGAGATGGGGCCGCCCGCGCAATTCGGCGTGCTGGCCGACGGCCACAGGCAGGATCTGAGAGCCCGGCTGAATGCGGTGAAAAAGGGCAACGGCAAGACCGCCTATGCCGCCACCTACAAGATCGCCGCGCCCGCCGACTACGTGTTCTATGTGGAGCCGGCGCCCTATTGGGAGGCGGCCGAGGGCAAGTACATCATCCATTACGCCAAGGTGGTGGTGGATTTCGGCGCCGGCACCGGCTGGGACAAGCTGGTCGGCCTGCCGGTGGAGATCGAGCCGCTGGTGCGCCCCTATGGCCTGTGGACGGGCAACCTGTTCCGCGGCATCGTGCGCAAGGCCGGCAAGCCGGTGCCCTTCGCCGAGATCGAGGTGGAATGGCGTAACGACGGCAGCGTCACCCCGCCCAGCGACCCCTTCGTCACCCAGGTGATCAAGGCCGACGCCTCGGGCCAGTTCGCCTATGCGCTGCCGCGCGCCGGCTGGTGGGGCTTCGCCGCGCTGGTGGAGGGCGACAAGCCCATGACCGCCCCCAACGGCAAGCCGGCCAAGGTCGAGCTGGGTGGGCTGATGTGGGTCAAAGCCACGGACATGAAATAAGTGGCGCACATTCCCGATGGCGTGGTCGCCGCCCCCGTATTGCTTGCCGGCGCCGTGGTCGCGGCCGGCGGGGTGGCGCTTGGCCTGCGCGCGTTGACGCCCGAGCGCATTCCCCGGGTGGCGGTGCTGTCGGCGGCGTTCTTCGTCGCCTCGCTGATCCATCTGCCGGCCGGCCCCGCCTCGGTCCACCTGATCCTGAACGGCCTGATGGGGGCCGTGCTGGGCGCCGCTGCGTTTCCGGCCATCGTGGTGGCGCTGCTGCTGCAGGCGGTACTGTTCGGATTTGGCGGATTGATGGTGCTGGGCGTCAACGTCATGAACATGGGCGTGCCGGCGCTGTTGGCGGGAATGGTGTTCCGCGGGCTCTATCGGCGCAACCACCCCCGCCGCACCGCATTGCTGGGGGCCGCCTGCGGCGGCGGCGCGGTGGTGCTGACGGCGGTGATGGTGGCGGCGTCGCTGGGGCTGTCGGGGCGCGAATTCCTGCCTGCCGCCCGATTGGTGATGCTGACCGCGCTGCCGGTGGTGGTGGTCGAAGCCGCCTTCACCGCCGCCGCCCTGGGCCTGATCGCCCGCGTCAAACCCGAATTGCTGGAGGCCTCATGAAGCTGCTGCCGCTGGCGATGGCGCTGATCCTGGCCGCGCCCCCCGCTTTTGCCCACAAGCTGAAGGTGTTCGCCGCCGCCGAGGGCGCGCAGATCGTCGGCACCGCCTATTTCGCCGGCGGCGGCAAGGCCATGGCCGGCGCCGGGCAGCTGATCGGACCCGACGGCACCGTGGTCGCCGGCTTCCGCACCGACGCCGAGGGCGGCTTCCGGCTGCCGGTGGCGCTGCGCCAGGATTACCGGGTGACGGTGGATTCGGGCGACGGGCACGTGGCGGAAACCCTCATCGCCGCCGCCGAGCTGCCGGAAACGCTGCCGGCCGGCGCCGCCACCACGCGCCTTCCCGCCGCCACCCCGGCGCCGACCGCCGTTCCCGATCAGATCGAGGCTGCGGTGGCGCGCCAGATTATCCCGCTGCGGCGGCAGATCGACGCCATGGAGGAACGCGCCCGCTTCAGCGACATCATCGGCGGCGTCGGCACC
>DATGXU010000102.1:0-1849 GCA_035298685.1 Magnetospirillum sp.
GCTGCCGGCAAGGCCGCCCAGCGCCTCGGTGGGGTAGCTGAAGGCGGCGGCGACGTTGGGTGCCAGCAACGGCGTGTCGCCGGCCAGACTGCCGGTGCGCGCCAGGTTGGTGGCCTGGGTCTGGTAGGTGACGTTCGACCACGGCGTCGGCACCCGGGTCAGGAAGCGCACCGAGTCGCGGGCGGCCTTGACGGCGGCCTGATGCAGCCAGACGGCGCGGCCCAAATCGACGATGCCCGCCAGCAGCACCGCCAGCATGGGCAGCATCAGCGCCAGTTCGACCGCCGCGGCGCCGCGTTCGTCGCGCGCGGGGGATAGGGGGAAGGGGGGGCGCATGGCGGTCACCGGTACAGCTGGATCAGGTCGTGCATGACCGAGCTGTTGGGCTCGGGCTCGGCGACCTCGATGGTTTCCAGGAAAATGTCGGACGAGGACGACACCGGCTCGGTCAGGAACGCCTTGACGAAGGCCACCGGTTTCAGGTCGTCGGCATTGCCGTGCACGTTGTGCAGGCCGCAATTGACCACGGCGAAATACAGCACCCGGCGATCGGGCGAATCGCTGGGAAGCGTGGGGCCGGAATAGCACCGCTTGACCAGCGCGTTGCCCTGTTCCTTGGTGGTCCCGGGGTTGTTGGGGTTGGGAATGTCGTTGGTGTCGATTTCCTTGCGATAGGCGTCGTAGCGCGTCACTACGTCGCCCGGCGCGTTGGTGCCGTGGTTGACCTGCCAATACTGGTTGCGGTTCCAGTCGCCCTGGCCGAAGCGGCAGGTGCCGGCCTTGATGCACGAATCGCGCGGCAGGGCCATGGCATCCTGCGACGTCGCCGGCGCCGAGGTGTTGCAGGCGTTGCCACCCGAAAGCAGGCCCTTGGTCACGTTGACGGCGGGGCGATAGGCGGGGTTCTTCTTGTCGGCGTTGCTGCCGAAGAACGGGTTCTCGTACATGTCGAAGCGGGTGTTGAGCGCGGTACGCACGGCGTCGGCCTGGCCGGGGCGCACGCTCAGCTTGGCGGCATAGCACCCCGGCGAGGTGCCCTTTGCCATCCAGATGGCCAGCTGCTGGGTGCTTTGGCTGCCGTCGGGGGTGTCGAGCAGGCCAAAGGTTCCCGGTGCCCACTGGCCGCCATTGCCGCCGCTGTGGCTCTTGACCAGAACCTGATCGCCGCGATGGGCGTTGAACGGGGTTTCCGTGGTGGCGCCGGCCTGTTCATAGGGATTGCACACCATCAGCGGCGGAATCTTGCAGGCCACGCGGGTGAAGCCGGCGGTGGCGACGGCACCGATGCGCAAGGGATCGGAATTGCCGGTCAGAACCGGCATCAGCAGCGGAACCGCCGTGCGCGGGGCCATGCGCACCTGAATGAAGCGGGCCTCGATATCCGAACTGGCGGGCGCGTCCGGGTCCAGGGCTGACAGAAAGGTGACGTCGCCGACGGTGACGCCGGCCCCGGCGCTATCGGTGGCGAAGGTCTGGGCGTTGCCGCCGCCGAAAGCGCCCATGGCGGCGGTGCGGGCACGGTCGCGCGCGCCGTCCTGGCCGTTCAGCTCGGCCGCACCGGCCAGGGCGGCGGCGTCGGCGGCCTGCTGCAATTCGGTTTCCAGATGCATGGCGCGGCCAAGGTCGATGGCCAGCCCGCCCGCACCGAACATGACGCCCAGCCCAAGCGCCACATAGATGGCGGCCGAGCCGCGCTCGTCCTTGACCAGCCGACGCAGTCTCATTTCTTGTCACCCTTGATCACGGTGGTGGTGTTCAGGGGCTCTGGCTTCTTCACCTTGTCGTCGCGATAGCGTTGCAGCGAAGTGCGCGACCGTTCGCCGTCATGCTCGGGCGGCGCCATGTCGGC
>DATGXU010000103.1:0-7811 GCA_035298685.1 Magnetospirillum sp.
GTTCGGGTCAGCTATCACCCGGCCGAACACCAGCGCCTGTGGGGGGCCGGTGCCCTGGGCGTTCTGGCAGAGCGTTGCCGCCGGCTTGCCGAGGCCGGCCTGCGCGTGTCGCGAGTCAAAAGCGAGGCCGATGTCGGCATCTACATGGTGGCGCACCCCGACAACCATGCCGACGCGACCGAAGCCCATCGCCGCGACGTCTTCTTCGAAACCAAGGAATTCCTTGGCATCCACGACAAGCGTTTGTACGGCAGCTATCTATACCCCTATTCCACCGACCTGATCGCCAGCGGTGTCAGCCCGTCGCCGCTTTACTGCGAATGCCGGACGACCGAGCTGTTGATCGACCCCATGGGGTTTGTGTGGAGCTGCCATTTCCACCTCTACTCGCGCTGGAAGCATGGCGGCGGCACGGCCGCCGAGTATGGCGCCATCGCCGCGGACGGCTTTCGCTGGCGCGAGCGCATGGGGGAAGCCAAGGTGGCGGGCATCCTGGGACACATTCTCGATCCCGACTTCACGCTGGCTGAACTGCGCCGGTTCCGCGCCTGTGGCAGCTATGGCCTGTGCGTCGGCTGCGACACCAAGGTGAAGAACGACCGTTTCCAATCGCTGTCCGACCGGTCGCGCCCCCACACCTCGGTGGAAATCCGCGCCCTGAGCGCACCGCAATCGATCCGCGACCGCATGGGCGAGCGATGCGCCGTTTCCCCGTTTGCCGAATTCGAGGACTTATGACCGTGCAGGAATTTGCCAAAAGCGGGTCCGAGGCCTCGCAGAAGGTGCTGATCGTGAAGACCGGTTACAGCGAGACGCTGGACCCCGGCATCAGCGGCATCGTCAGCCTTGGCGACGTCTTCCGCTCGACCGTCCTGCTGCATCTGTTTCCCCCGCCGACCTACCACGTGACCTGGCTGACCGACGAAAAGGCGGTCGGCCTGCTCAAGGACAATCCCGGAATCCAGCGCATTCTCAAGGTCACGCCCTTCACGCCCTATCTGCTGGAGCGCGAATGGTTCGACGTGGTGGTGAACCTGGAAAAGGACCCCGGCGTGTGCGCCCTGACGGATCGCATCTCGGCGCGCGAACGCTATGGCTTTCGCTTCGACGCCCGCACCTGTTCGGCCGGCGCCCATCCGCTGGCCGAGGAATGCCTGTCCATTTCGACCGACGCCAAGCACAAGCGCAGCCACGGCAAAGCGTGGAGCGAGGTGCTGTTCAACGTTCTCGGCCGCCGGTATGAGGGACAGGGCAACATTCTCGGCTATCGCCCCCGCAGTTCGCCCATCCACGACGTGGGGTTCAACCACAAGGTCGGCGTCAAGTTTCCGCTGAAATTGTGGCCGCAGGAAAATTGGGCGGAGCTGGAAAGGCGGCTGCAGGGGCGCGGCGCCTCGGTGGCGTGGCAGGAATCGGAACACGATCTGGAAGGCTATATCGAGTGGATCAACCGCTGCCGCGTGGTGGTGACCAGCGATTCGCTGGGGCTTCACATCGCCATGGCGCTGGGCAAGAAAGTGGTCGCCCTGTTCGGCCCCACCATCGACTTCGAGGTCGAGGACCATCCCAACCTGACGAAGATCGTGGCCCCCGTCCAATGGCCGTGCCGCCCCTGCCTTGACTCCGCGTGCCGCAACGGCGAGTGGTGCATGCCGCATATCGGGGTGGAACCGGTGTTCGCCGCCACCTCCCGCTTTCTCGACCGCGCGCAAGGGTGAACAGGATGACCCAGTACCAACTTGACGGGACGAAGATAAACCATCACGTCGAGGCGCTGGCCAAGTGGAAGCGCGGGGAAACCGTCTATCCGCTGCTGGTGGAGATCAGCCCCACCACGTCGTGCAACCACAAATGCTCGTTTTGCAGTTTCGAATACGTCGAGCGCGACCAGACATTTCTGGACGCCGATCGTCTGATCTCCATCGCCGACGAACTGGCCCCGCTGGGCACCAAGGCGCTTTATTACGCTGGCGAAGGCGAGCCCCTGCTGCATAAACGCCTGCCCGAGGTGATCATCCATGCGGGTCGGCTGGGGGCGTTCAGCCAGGCGCTCAACACCAACGGCAGCGCCCTGACAGCCAAGATCGCCGAACAGATTCTGCCGGAACTGTCCTGGCTGCGGGTCAGCCTGAACGGGGTGGACGCCGAGGATTATGCCAAGGTCCACGCCACCACCCCGGCGCAATACGATCTGGTGCGCAGGAACATCGCCGCAGCGGCGGAGTTCAAGCGGCGCCAGGGACTGACCGTCTCGATCGGCGTTCAATGCGTCTATCTGGGGCAGCCGGGCGAAAAGATCCTCTCCCTGGCGCAGGATGTCCGCGACCTGGGGGCGGACTATTTCGCCCTCAAGCAGTTCAACTGCCATCCGCGCAATGCCTTCAATGTCGAGGTTTCGCCTCCGGCCGAACTTTTCGCGCCCCTGCTGGCGCTAAGCCGCTCCGGCTTTCAGGTGACGGCGCGCATGGGCCTGACCACCCAGCCGGCGCCCAGGCCGTACAAGCAGTGCCTTGCCCTGCCGTTCTTCGCCGAGATCGCCGGCAACGGCGAGGTCTTTGCCTGCGGCCCCCATCTGGGCGAGGCGCCGTACAGCTATGGCAGCATCTATGCCATGGATTTCAAGGCATTGTGGGAAAAGGGCAACCGCGAGAAGGTGGAAGCCCATGTCCGCGCCATCCCCGACCTCGACCACGAATGCATGCCCAACTGCCGCCTTGACGCGGTCAACCGCTATCTGTGGGATTTGAGCAATCCTCCGGCACACGTGGACTTCATCTAAAGACTACAGGCCGGCAAGGGCGCCGGCGTCGCACGGGCTTGTCCATCGGCGGCCGCAGGCCAACGCGCCAAGGCAGGCGGGATCGAAGGAAAGGTCGAAATCCCGTTCGGCGGCGGGCACCGCCTCGAGGCCGCCCCGGCCTATGTGGGCGATCACTGCTTGGGCGATGGCTGCCACCGACACCGGCCGCCCGGGACCTGCGTTCAGTGCGCCCACGGGGCCGCGCCGCAACAGATGGGCCACCAGCCACACCAGATCGTCCATCCACAGCAAATCGCGCAAGGCGCCGCCGCCGCCGCTCAGACGAATGGTTCCGCCCATGCGCGCGATGGCGGCGAAGCGAGCGATCAGGCTGGCGCTGTCGCCGCTGCCTCCCCAGATGCCCGGCGGTCTGAGAAGGGTGAGGCGACCGGGAAAGCCCTCGGCCAGAATGGCTTCGCTTTCGGCCTTGGATTGCCCATAGGCCCCCTCGGGCGCGGGCGCCGTGTCTGGACGGATGGCAGCGGTGGGGTGCCCGAAGACATCGGCGCTGCTGACGAAAATCAGATGGGCGATCGGCAGCATCCGGCCCAGCCGCGCCAGGGTTTCCGCCATGACCACATTGCGGCGAAAGGCGCTTTCGGCGCCCCCGGCGGTGCGCGTGATGCCCGACACGCACACCACCGCCGAGGGCTGGGAAAACCGGCCGCGCAGGTCGGCCAGGGCCGCCGGCCAATCTTCCAGGTCGCAGTCGGGGCGGCCCCGCGCAGCCACGTCGAACCCCAGCGCCCCCAGGCCGGTGGCCAGATTGCGTGCCACGTAGCCCGAGCGGCCGAGCAGGATCACCGGCGCAGCCAACGCCTTAGCCCATGTTGATGATGGCGCGGCCGACCTCACCCCGTTCCAGCGCATCGAGGGCGTCGTTGACGCCTTCAAGCGGAAACTCGTGGCTGATCAGCCGGTTCAGCGGCAGCTTGCCCTGGGCGTGGAACGCCGCGTAGCGGGGCACGTCGCGGTCGGGCACGCTTTCACCGCCCCAACTGCCCACCAGCTTCTTGCCGCGAATCAGATCGAAGGGGTCGATGGACAGCCGCTCGCCAAAGGCGACGTTGCCGGCCAGGATGCACAGGCCGCCGAAATTGCGGGCGGCCTGGAACGCCGCCGCCATGACCTCGGGCCGTCCCGCCGCCTCCACGGAAACGTCGACGCCACGCCCGGCGGTGATGCGGGCAATGGCTTCGGCGGGAACCTCTGCGCCAGCATCGATCACATGGGTGGCGCCCAGCGACAGCGCCTGCTCGAGGTGGGCCGGGTTGATGTCGACGGCGATGACCGGCGACGCCCCCACCATGGCCGCCACCATGACGGCGCTGAGACCGATGCCGCCGACGCCGAACACGGCGACCGCCTGGCCCGGCTGAACCGAGGCGGTGTTCAGGATCATGCCGCCACCGGTGGGGATGGCGCAGCCCAGCAAGGCGGCTTCCTGCAGCGGCATGGTGGCCGGCAGCGGGGTGACCCGGCTTTCGCACGTCACCGTACGGCGCATGAAGGTGCAGCAAGCCCCCGAGTTCACGGCGCCGCGTGCCGAACCATAGACCGTGCCCGGAACATCCATGCCGTCGCCCTTGATCCACGACAGCACCACCGGGTCGCCCACACGCACCTTGGTGACGCCCTCGCCCACCTCGACCACGGTTCCGGCGCCTTCGTGGCCCATGCAATGGGGCAGGAAACGATCGGGGCCGCGTTTGCCGCGCGCCTCGTTCAGCTGGCTGTGGCAGACGCCGCTATAGGCGACGTCGACCAGAACCTGACCCGGCTTCAACGCCGGAATCTCCAGCGTCATCAATTCCAGCGGCCGGCCCAGTTCGACCAGCACGGCGGCTTCGGTGGTGCGCAAGCGGCTCATGGCGTGAACCAGTCGTAATCGCCGGTATAGCCGACCTTGGCGAACAGCTCGGTCCATTCATCCACGTGCAGGATGGTGCGGGCGGTCAGGTTCCACTTCAACATCCGCTCGCGCTCTGCATCGTCGCGATAGGCATCCAGCACGACGAAGGCATGCTTGCGCGTCACCCGCATCATCTCCTTCAGCGCCTGGCCGCATTCGTCATAGGGCAGGTTGTGGGCGGTGTTGATGGAGATCACCAGATCAAAGCTGGCGTCGGGGAACGGCAGCTCGCGGCAATTGGCGACGGAAAGACAGGGCCGCGCCACCGGATCGGCATTGGCGACCGCATATTCGGAAATGTCGATGCCCCGCACCTGCGCCTGGGGCAGCAACTCGACGAAATCGCGCACCATGAAGCCCTTGGCGCAGCCGATATCCAGGATCGCGCAATCGGGTGCCAGTCCGTAATCGGCCACGAAATCCCGCACCACCGGCTTCCAGCGGCCGTCATAGCGATAGCCGCCATAGCCGCACAGCCGGTCGCCATCAAAGAATTCCTGGCCGAACTGGCGGGCGATGGCGCGGTGATCGTCGGTGATGCGGGCGGCGCGGTCATCGACGTTGCGCTTGATCCGCGGATAGCTGCGCATGACATCCACTTTGGGCATGTGGCTATACCTTGAAGTTGAAGTTCAAATCCAATTCCCGGATGCGGGACCAATCGCGGTCGATCCACTCGACCACCTGTTTCAGTCCCGCCTCGAAAGTGATGCCCGGCGCCCATCCCAGCTCGCTCCGCGCACGCGACGAATCCAGGATATAGGCGCGGTCCTGGCCCGGCCGTTCGGGGCCGATTTCCACCAGCGAAGCCATGTCGCGCCCCATCAGGCGGCACACGCTTTCGACAACCGCGCGGATGCTGACGCCCTGGTCCGGGGACAGGTGATAGACCCGGCCCGGCAGGCCGTGCAGCATGGCGGCCAGGGTGCCGCGAGAGACGTCGCGGATGTGGATGTAGGACTTCACCGCCTGGCCGCCGCCATCCAGGCGCAACGTGCGGCCAAGGCGGGAATAGATCACCGTCCGCGGGATGATCCGGTAAAGCTGCTGATGGGGACCATAGACGTTGGTCGCCCGTATCCAGGTGACGGGAAAGCCGTGGCTGCGGTGCAGCACGCCGGTGAACAGATCGGCCGCCGCCTTGGACGCGGCATAAGGCGAGCTGGGGTTGATCGGCTGGTCCTCGCTGACCGCGCCGTCGCAGCTTCCGTAAATCTCGGGCGTCGAGATATGGACATAGCGGCCCAGCCACGTCCGATCCTTCAGCGCGTTGGTCAGCGCCACCATGGCCATGGTGTTGGTGGCGAAATGGGCTTCCGGGTGCAGGAACGACGAGCCGACCTCGCCTTGCGCTGCGTAATTGACCACGTAGGTGGGCTGGAAATCGTCGAGGGCGGCCAGCACTTCCGCCATCTGCGTCACCAGATGCAGCTGGCGGAAACCATAGCGCGCGCCGCCGTGCCGCAGATGGGGCAGCAGGGTGGGTTCGGTTTCGGGCGAGCGGCTGATGCCCAGCACCTGGAAACGCCCGTCGTCGAGCAGAAGGTCGATGAAATCGCTGGCGGAAAACGCCGTGCTGCCAATCACCGCGACGCGAATGGGAGTGGTCATCAGAACGGTCCCGTGAAAGCCGGGTCGGGCTGGTCGAGCGCGACGGAGCGGCGGGCTTGGCGGAAGGTGGCGGCGGCTTGGCGGGCGGCGCTGTCGTCGCGCCCAAGGATGCCCAGCACCGCGTCGAAAATATCCTCGGCACGGGGGTAGAAACTCTGCGTCAGGCTGCGGCTGGCCGGCGACGGATGGTCGGGACAGCCCAGGCGGCGCGGCGCGGCTTTCAGGCACGGAAACGCTTTTTCGACCACCCGCGCCACCACTTCGGCGCCGAAGCCGCAGGTCTGCCATCCGGTGTCCACGCACAGCAGGGCGCCGGTGCGCTCGACCGACTCGATGATCGGGCGGTCGTCCAGCGGCCGCAGCACGCGGATGTCGACAATTTCCGCCGAGATGCCCACCGCCGCCAGGGCTTCCGCCGCCGCCAACGCTTCGATGACCATGTAGGAGGTGGCGGCGATGGTGACGTGCTCGCCCGGTCGCGCCAGGCGCGGGCCGGCCGAAAGCGGCAGCGGCGCCCAGCCCTCGGCGACGGCGCCGGACAGGCCGTGCAGCCAGCGGTGCTCGATGAAGATGACCGGGTTGGGGTCTTCGATGGCCCCCAGCAGCATGGCCTTGGCGTCGCCGGCGGTCACCGGCATCACCACCTTGAGGCCGGGGATGTGGGCGAAAACCGATTCCAAGCTTTGCGAATGCTGCGGGCCTTGGCCCCAACCACGGCCGACGACCATGCGCACCACCACGGGCACGCTGGCTTTCCCGCCGCTCATGTACAGCCACTTGGCGCAGTTGTTGATCAACTGGTCGAAGGAATACAGGCTGAAATCCACCCGCTGGTGCACGATCACCGGACGTTCGCCCATCAGTGCGGCGCCCAAGGCGATTCCGGTCATGCCATTCTCGGCCACCGGGGTTTCCATGACGCGGTCGAGTCCGTACTTGGCAGCCAAGCCGCGCGTGGTGCCGAAGATGGCGCGCGGGTCGGCAACCCCTTCGCCCAGAACCCACACGCGCGGATCACGTTCCAGGGCGAGGTCCAGCGCCTCGTTGACCGCGTCGGCGAAGCGCAGGATGCGCGGCTCAGGCATAGACGTAATCCCCGGCGGTGTGGGCGGGCGGGAACGGCGAGGTTCTGGCGAACTCGAATGCCACGGCGATTTCGGCGTCGATGGCGTCCACCAGTTCGGCCTCGTCACGCTCGGTCAAC
The DNA here is from genome assembly GCA_035298685.1 of Magnetospirillum sp. Taxonomy (GTDB): domain Bacteria; phylum Pseudomonadota; class Alphaproteobacteria; order Rhodospirillales; family Magnetospirillaceae; genus Magnetospirillum. Next base: position 7,528 of record DATGXU010000103.1, read on the forward strand.
GCCGCAGCCGCCCGCAACCGCTCGCGCAGGGTGGCGATGGGGCAACGCGCCAGCCATGCCGCCGCTTCCTCGGGGCTGCGATAGCCCAGGTCGTTGTCGAAATTGGGGCCGCAATGTTCGCGCGAGCGATAGGTCGCCAGCTCGATGAAGGCCGGTCCGTCGCCCGCCCGCGCCCGCGCCACGGCGGCGCCGGCCAGCCGGAACACCTCGTCCGCATCGTTGCCGTCGCCGTGGCTGGTGGCGATGCCGTGGCCTTCGGCCAATCGCCGTAGCGGCCGGGCCGG
>DATGXU010000104.1:0-2710 GCA_035298685.1 Magnetospirillum sp.
TGGTGTGCTCGCGCGGCACGTCGGACACGGCGACCACATGGCCGCCCACTTCGGTGTGCACCGCCACCATCTGACGCAGGCACGGGGTCTTGGCCAGGATCAGGTCGTCGGGCAGCAGCACGGCGAAGGGTTCGTCTTCCACCAGATCGCGGGCGCACCACACGGCGTGGCCCAGGCCCAGCGGTTCCTGCTGGCGGGTATAGGAAATCTGGCCCGACTTGGGCATCCAGCTGGTGACCGCTTCCACCAGGTCGAACTTGCCGCGCTCCTTGAGCGTGCGCTCGAGGTCGGGGGCGTGGTCGAAATGGTCCTCAAGGGCGGCCTTGCCACGGCCGGTCACGAAGATGAAATGCTCGATACCGGCGGCGGCGGCTTCTTCCACCGCGTACTGGATCAGCGGCTTGTCCACCACCGGCAGCATTTCCTTCGGCATCGCCTTGGTAGCGGGCAGGAAACGGGTGCCCATGCCCCCCACCGGGAACACAGCCTTGCGCACGCGACGAGCCATTCGGGAACTCCTTGCGATTCTTGTCGTTCGGTCGGCGCGGAACGCGCCCTGGGACCAGCCAGCCTGTTTTGCCACGCCCGAACGACGGACGCAACGGGGGCGACGGTTACGCCGATCGGGACCACGGGGAAAAGGCCGGATCAGGCGCCAAGCAGCAGATCGCGGGCCTGGTTGATGCGGGCGGCGATCCAGGTGGAGCCGCCGCGATCGGGATGGTTGGCCTGCATCAGCCGGCGATGGGCGGCGCGGATGTCTTCGGGCGCCGCCTCGGGGCCGACGCCCAGGATTTCGCGGGCTTCATCGTGGCTCATGCCGCCGCGCGGCGCTTCGGAAGCCTGCGGCCCGGCATCGCGCCAGTCGGGCCAGGCACGGTCCAGCCATGCTTCCAACACGCGGGCCGATTCGGCGTCGGCCGCCGCCTCGCGCCACAACAGCTCGGCCTCGTCGCGGCCGAGCGACGACAGCAGGCGGCCGCGCAGGCTTCCCTCCAGCACCTGGCCGTCCAGCCGGCCGCTGTCGTGATCCAGGTCCATGCGCACGAAGCGGGTGGCGACCTGGGAGGCGCCGCCCGCCTTGGGGCGCCCGCCGCGCAGGTCGATGCCCATGCGGCGCACCATTTTCCACAGCCCATGCAGGCGGATGGCGCGGGCGATCCACGGGCTGGCCCCGGCGGCGACGGCCACCAGCCCGGCCACCTTGCCGGTCAGCACCAGCCACAGGCCGAACAGCATCAGCGCGCCGAAGCCGGCGGCGCGCACGGTGCGCCGAGCCGCGGCCGGCTTGGCCTTTTTCAGCCAGCCAAGGAACAGCCATGCCGCCGCCAAGGCGCCGACAAGGAAAAGGAGTTGCGGCGGCATCGGAAGGTCACGCCCCCATCTGGTTGGTCAGTTGCAGCACCAGCCCACCCTGCCGGCGGCCCAACTCCGCCAAGGCCTTGCGGCCACCGGCGGCGAAAACGGCGACGGCGCGCAGCAGTGCCCGCAGCTGATCGGGGGCGCCCGCGTCGAACCGGCAGCAGGCGCCGCCCGACAGCTTGGCGATCTGGGCGAAGGCGCGCCCGGCGCCTGCGTCGTTCCCTTCGTGGAAAATGAACGCCGGTACCCCGCGCAAGCCCAGCTCGCCGGCCTGCGCGCACAGCGCGTCCACGTTTTCCTCCATGCAGTCGCCGACGAAGACCAGCCCGTGCACCCGCCCCTTGGCCGCCTCATCGACAGCGTGGCGCAGCACCTTGCGGATCTGCGTCTCGCCCCCGATGCAGGTCACCTTGCCCAGCAACCCCAGCAGCCGGTCGGGATTGTCGGTCCAGCCCGAGGCGCGGCACTCACCCATGCCCCGGTAATAGACCAACTGCACCTCGAGCCCACCCAGGGCGGCGGCGGCGGTGAACATCTCGGCATGCAGGGCCTGGGCTTGGCGCCAAGTGGCCTCGCGGCTGGCGGTGGCGTCCATCGCGAAAATCAGCCGCCCCCGCCCGGCCGCCGCCGTCGCGGGCGCCCGGGCCAGCTTGGACAGGAATGCGTCGATGTCGGTATGCCGACCGGGTTCGGGGAGTTTGTCGTTCATGCCTCCCTAAATAAGGAAGGCCACCCCCCGGAACCAGAGGGTTTCGTACAATGCCCAAACCGTTCGAAGATCCCGAGAACAGCCGCTTCTATAAGTCCGGCGCCGAGCTGCCGTCCTATGACCAGGTGCCCGACGACCGTGGCGCCACCCCCGAGGAACCGCCACGCTCGCTGCACCACGGCGGCGCCCCCGAGCCCGAGGAACTTCAGCTTGCCCGCGCCCGCGTCTATCAACCGACGCCCAGCCCCGTGCAGGCGGGGCGCGCCCGCGCCGGCGAATGGCTGGTGGAATTCGAGCCCCACTTGAAACCCGGCATCGATCCGCTGATGGGCTGGGACAGCTCGGCCGATCCGCTGCAGCAGGTGCGCATGAGCTTCAAAAGCCTGGAGGAGGCGCTGGCCTATTGCCGCCGCCAACGGCTGGCCACCGACGTGGAAATGCCGGCCCCGCATAGACGGAAGCCGAAAAGCTATACCGAAAATTTCCTGCCCTTCGACGACGGCGGCCCCAAGCCCATCTGGCCCCACTAATACCAAATCCCGGTGAGTGAAACTCATCGGGATTTGGTTAGGCCCAAGGGGCCGCGCGGCTTATGCCGCGGGAGGCCAGTGTTTCGGAGAAACACGCCCGCCGATTGAG
>DATGXU010000105.1:0-2998 GCA_035298685.1 Magnetospirillum sp.
GGTCTATTGGCTGATGCGCCGCGCCTCGATGAAGCTGCCGCTGGGGCCGTTCTTCGCCGGCACCGCCGTGCTTCTTTATGCGCTGGCGGTGGTGTTCGCCGGCCAGGGCACGCTGGAACTTCAGGAAGCGCGGCTGATCCCGGCAACCCCCTTGGCCGGCATGCCGTCGCTGCCCGCCCTGGGCGTGTTCCCCACCTTCGAATCGCTGGCGGCCCAGGCCGTTCTGCTGCTGGCCCTGGTGCCGGTGCTGGGCACCTGGGCGGCCAAACGGCTGAAGGCCGCGCCATGATGCAGCGCCAGATTCCGGCCGCCGAGCGCGCCCGCCCCGCAGCCCGCGTCGCCGGCCCGGTGGAGGCGTTCTTCGTCCGCAACATCCGCTGGCTGCCCTGGGTTCACGTGGCGATGTTCGCGGTCTTCGTCGGCCTGATCCTGGTGCCGGCGCTGCTGCCCGACCCGCCCGAGGATGCCGGCCCCTTCGACCACCTGACGGTGTTCGCCAATCTGGCGTTGTGGGGCATCTGGTTCCCGCTGCTGCTGCTGTCGGTGCTGGCCACCGGGCGGTCGTGGTGCGGCATCCTGTGCCCCATGGGGGCCGCCTCGGAATACGCCTCGAAGCATGGCCTGCGACTGGCGCCGCCGCGCTGGCTGACGTGGCCGGGCACACCGGTGCTGTCGTTCATCGTCGTCACCGTGCTGGGCCAGACCACCGGCGTGCGCACCCACCCCGAGGCCGCCGCCGAGATTTTCGGCGGCACCATGGCCGCCGCCATCGTGCTGGGCTGGCTGTTCGCGCCGGGCAAGCGGCCGTGGTGCCGCCACGCCTGCCCCATCGGCCTGCTGCTGGGGGTGTTCAACCGTCTGGGCGCGGTCGAGTTCGCCCCCAAGCGCCCGGAAGCGGGCGGCGACCGCTGGAGCGACCGTGGCGCCTGTCCCACCATGATCGACCTCAAGCGCAAGACCGAGACCCGCCACTGCATCGAGTGCTTCCGCTGCGTCAGCCCGCCGGCCCCCGGCGGGCTGTACCTGCGCCTGCGCCGCCCCGGCGAGGAGATCGAGCAGATCGCCGCCCGCAATCCCAACCTGTCGGAAATCCTGTTTCTGTTCCTTGGCGGCGGCGTCGCCTTGGGCGGCTTCCTGTGGGGCGTGCTGCCGGCGTTCAACGCCCTGCGCGACCGCTTGGGCGAATGGGCCGTCGACCACGACGTGGCATGGCTGCTGACCTCGGGGCCGTCGCTGCTGATGAGCGTGCATCCCGACCGCCGCGAAGTGTTCCTGTGGCTGGACTTCGTCATGATCGCCGGCTTCATGGCCGCCATCATGCTGGCCTTCACCGTCGGCCTGTCGGCGCTGACCCTGGCCGCCGCCTGGATGGCGGGCAAGCTGGGCGCCGGCCGCACCCTGGGCCGGCGTTTCCTGGAACTGGGCTACCAGTTCACCCCCATCGCCATGGTTTCCCTGCTGCTGGGCCTGGGCGGCGGGCTGTTCAGCGCGATGAAAGCGGTGGGACTGCCGGCCGAGGCGGTGTCGACCATCAAGGTGGCGCTGTTCGCCGGCGGCATCGTGTGGAGCCTGTGGCTGGCCGACCGCATCCTGCGCGCCCAGGGCCTGCCCCGCCTGCGCAGCCTGCCGGCCCTGATCCCCGGCCTGGCCGGAACCGCGGCCGTGGCATTGTCGTGGTGGCCGGCGCTGTTCTAGACCGCGTTAGGTCGTGTGGTAGAGGTGGCCCCAGAAATTCGGACAGGGTGTTGAGCTATTCCCCCGCCTGAGAAGGACTGGGAGCAATGGGTAAGGTGACGAGGAAGCGTTACAGCGCGGATTTCAAGGCGAAGGTGGCTTTGGAGGCGATCAAGGGCGATCTGACGCTTGCGGCACTGGCTGCCAAACACGGCGTTCACCAGACGATGATTGCGGCGTGGAAGCGCCAAGCCGTCGAGGGGTAATTGCTCACGGAGTTGGCTCGTCGCGGCTCAAGCGACGGCGACTTTTCCGTTGATGAGGTCGCGGACGGCGTCGAGGGCGGCCTGACCTTTCAGTCGGGCGGTTCCTGTGACGGATCTGTATCCGGCATGGATCTGAGCGCCCCAGTCGGAGCGGAAGCCGTTGGTGACCTTGCGGAAGACGACGGATGGCCTGATCTCCCGCTCGGAGACGTTGTTGGTGGGCGGCACGTCGCGGTCGGCGAGGAAGACGAAGAACTTGGTGCGCCACGCTTTGATCTGGCGCTGAAGAATTTGCCCGGCAGGATGGGCGGCGGGGATGCCGACCAAGGCATCGAGGCGCCGCTCGGCCTTGGCGGCATAGGCTTTGAGCGTGCTGTCCTTCAAGTCGCATCGTCGCTTGCCGACGCCGATGGCCCAGCGCAGGTGATCGCGGATTTTCGGGGCGAACACGGTATCGCCGCAGTCGATGGCATATTGGACGTCGCGCAGGACATGGGCGAGGCAGACCTGATGGGCCTTGGCCAGATCCTGTTGCCCAGCGTAGCGATCCGAAACCCAAACGCCAGGTTGGTGGTCGCCCAGCACGTCCTCGGCCACGCTCTTGGCGCGGCGCGGCGCGATTTCGTGCAGCACCGCCTGGTCGGAGACGAACACCCACTGCCATTGGGTCACCCCATCGACGCGCGTGGTGGTTTCGTCCGAGGCGATGACGCGGGCGGTCAGCAGCTTGCGACGGATGGCGGCCCGGGCCTCGTCCAGACCGCTTTGCATCCGGCCGAAGGCATTGGCGATGGCGCCCTCCGAGATGGCGACGCCAAACAATTCCAGCAACATCCGCGACAGACGCTCGAAGCCGACATGGTGGCTGTGGTGGAGATACAGCAGCAGCGCCCGGATGCCCGGCCCGAACGGCGTCCCCGGCGCCATGCCCTCCGGGGGCGCCGCCCGGTAACGTCGTCCGCAGCCGCCACAGCGACCGCCGAACAGTTCGACCCGCGTCACCACCGGGCGGATCGGTGGCAGCTCGATGTGATCATAGCGATGGCGGCACCGCTGAC
>DATGXU010000106.1:0-3331 GCA_035298685.1 Magnetospirillum sp.
AAGGGCGACGTGCTTGACGCCATCGCCAAGCCGGCCGCCGCCCCGGCCCCGGCCGCGCCCTCGGGTCCGCGCGCCAAGGCCGCGCTGGAAGAGCGCGTGCGCATGACCCGTCTGCGCAAGACCATCGCCAACCGCCTGAAGGAAGCGCAGAACACCGCCGCCATGCTGACCACCTTCAACGAGGTGGACATGACCGCGCTGTTCGCGCTGCGCAACCAGTACAAGGACCAGTTCGAGAAGAAGCACGGCGTCAAGCTGGGCTTCATGTCCTTCTTCGTGAAGGCCGCCATCTCGGCGCTCAAGGACTGGCCGGCGGTCAACGCCGAGATCGACGGCGACGATCTGGTCTACAAGAACTACTACGACATCGGTGTGGCCGTGGGCACTCCGTCGGGTCTGGTGGTTCCGGTGGTGCGCAACGCCGACCAGCTGTCCTTCGCCGACGTGGAAAAGACCATCGGCGGCCTGGGCAAGAAGGCCCGTGACGGCAAGCTCAGCATGGAAGACCTCAGCGGCGGCACCTTCACCATCTCGAACGGTGGCGTGTACGGCTCGCTGATGAGCACCCCGATCCTGAACACCCCGCAGTCCGGCATCCTGGGCATGCACAAGGTTCAGCAGCGTCCGATGGTCATGCCCGACGGCAAGATCGAGGCCCGCCCGATGATGTATCTGGCGCTGTCCTATGATCACCGCATCATCGACGGCCGCGAGGCGGTGTCCTTCCTGGTGCGCGTCAAGGAGTGCATCGAGGACCCGCAGCGCATCCTGCTGGAAATGTAATCGGACCTGACGGTCGCTAACCACGAAGGCACGAAGGCACGAAGGAACCGGAAGGAAAAACATCCTCCCTTTCCTTCGTGTCCTTCGTGCCTTCGTGGTGAATAAACAAGCTCGTTCCAAGAAGGCGTTAGACCATGTCTGAGAACTCTTTCGATGTCGTTGTCATCGGTGGCGGCCCGGGTGGCTACGTCGCCGCCATCCGTGCGGCTCAGCTGGGCCTGAAGACCGCCTGCGTGGAAAAGCGCGGCGCGCTGGGCGGCACCTGCCTGAACGTCGGCTGCATCCCGTCCAAGGCGCTGCTGTCCGCCTCGCACGCCTATGAAGCCGCCGCCCATCATTACGGGGCCTTCGGCGTCAAGGTCGGCAAGGTCGAGATGGACGTGGCCGCCATGCAGGGCCACAAGGAAAAGGTGGTTTCCGACAACACCAAGGGCATCGAGTTCCTGTTCAAGAAGAACAAGGTGACCTATGTGATCGGCGCCGGCACCATCACCGCCCCGGGCCAGATCAAGGTGACCGGCAAGGACGGCGCCGAGCAGACCATCGCCGCCAAGGCCATCATCATCGCCACCGGTTCCGACGTCACCCCGCTGCCGGGTGTGGAAATCGACGAGGAAGTGATCGTCTCGTCCACCGGCGCGCTGGCCCTGCCCAAGGTGCCGAAGTCCATGGTGGTCATCGGCGGCGGCGTCATCGGCCTGGAGCTGGGCACCGTGTGGCGCCGTCTGGGCGCCGAGGTCACCGTGGTCGAGTATCTGGACAAGATCCTGCCGACCAATGACGGCGAAGTGTCCAAGACCATGCAGAAGATCCTGGCCAAGCAGGGCTTCGCCTTCAAGCTGGGCACCAAGGTGACCAAGGCCGCCAAGAAGGGCGGTCACGTCACCCTGACCGTCGAGCCCGCCGCCGGCGGCGCCGCGGAAGAGATCAAGGCCGACGTGGTGCTGGTGGCCATCGGCCGCCGTCCGTACACCGAGGGTCTGGGCCTCGAGAACGTCGGCATCGCCACCGACGCCCGTGGCTTCATCCCGGTGAACGGCCACTACCAGACCAGCGTGCCCGGTATCTATGCCATCGGCGACGTGGTCGGCGGCGCCATGCTGGCCCACAAGGCCGAGGAAGAGGGCGTCGCCCTGGCCGAAATGCTGGCCGGCCAGCATGGCCACGTGAACTACGACGCCATCCCCGCCGTGGTCTACACCTGGCCGGAAGTGGCTTCGGTGGGCAAGACCGAGGAGCAGCTGAAGGCCGAAGGCGTCGCCTACAAGGCCGGCAAGTTCCCGTTCACCGCCAACGGCCGCGCCCGTTCCATGAACGAGACCGAAGGTTTCGTGAAGGTGCTGGCCGACGCCGCCACCGATCGCGTGCTGGGTGCTCACATCGTCGGCGCCAATGCCGGCGATCTGTTGGCCGAGCTGGTGATGGCCATCGAGTTCGGCGCCGCTTCGGAAGACGTGGCCCGCACCTGCCATTCCCATCCGGGTCTGGGCGAGGCGGTCAAGGAAGCCTGCCTGGCCGTGCTGGGCCGCGCCCTGCACGTCTAAGCACCAAGGCCGGGCGAGGGAGCCGCGATCAGTTCAGTTGCGGTTCCGTCGCCTAGTCCTGTGGAGTAAAGTGATCCCTCTCCCGCTTGCGGGAGAGGGATTATTGTTTGCGCCACGCCCATCTGAGAGCCATGCGCCGTCTCGCCGCCCTGCTGCTGCTTGCCGCTTCGCCCGCCCTGGCCGATCCGCCGCGGCTGGGATTGCCGGTGGATTGCCAGGTGGGCCGCACGTGCTGGATCATGAACTATCCCGACACCGATCCCAGCCCGGCGGCCCACGATTACACCTGCCGCGCGCGGTCCTATGACGATCATTCCGGCACCGACTTCGCCCTGCGCGACCTCGACGAGATGCGGCAGGGCGTGCCGGTGCGCGCTGCCGCCGCAGGCCGGGTGGTGGCCGCCCGCGACGGCATCGAGGACGGCCTGTGGCTGGCCGGCCGCAAGGACGAGGTGGTGGCCGCCCGCCGGCAATGCGGCAACCGGGTCGCCATCGACCACGGCGACGGCTGGGTCACCGATTACTGCCACATGCGGCGGGGTTCGCTGCGGGTGAGGGCGGGCGACACGGTTGCCGCCGGCCAGCCCATCGGCTTGGTCGGCGTTTCCGGCATGACCGATTTTCCCCATGCCCATATGGGCGTGCTTCATTTCGCCTCCGGAGCGAAAGACGGCCGCCCGGTCGATCCCTTCACCGGCGCCGACAATGCCGCCGGCTGCGGACAGCCGGCGCAGCCCCTGTGGGCCCAGCAATTGCCCTATCAGTCGGGTGATTTGTATGCCGCCGGCTTCGCCGATCACGTTCCTTCCGGCGACGAGGTCAAGAACCATGCGCAAGGCGTCGCCCACCTGCCGGGAAACGCGCCGGCGCTGGTGATCTGGGGGGCCATCTTCGGCGCCGCGCGCGGTGACCATATCGTCGTGCGCCTGACCGGTCCCGATGGCAGCCGATTGTTGGACAAGGACGTGGTGGTGGATGGCGATCAGGCCTGGCGCCTGTGGGGC
>DATGXU010000107.1:0-2878 GCA_035298685.1 Magnetospirillum sp.
CAATAGGGGCCGTGGGCACCCATGTCGGCCTCGAGCGCGGCGCGGCAGCCGTCGCGGTCGGCGGTGTCGAAGCGGATCAGCCGGCCGGCGCCGCCGATGGCGTCGAGCGTGGACTGGGCCGCGCCTTCGTCGGAGTGATAATGCACCACCACCCGCAGCCCGTCGGCAGCCAGTTTCAGGGCGATGGCGCGGCCGATGCCGCGTCCCGCCCCGGTGACGAGAATGGTTTTTTCCATCATGTGCTCTCTTGCGTGTCCTCGGGCTGGTAGACGCTGAGTTGCGCCTCGGCCAGCGTTGTGCCGTTGGCGGCGGCGATGCGGCAGTCGAACACCCCCATGCCCTGGTCGCGGAAGACCAGCCGAGCGGTGATTTCCAGGCGCTCGCCGAAATGAAAGAACGGGCGCGCCGCCTGGTAGCTTCGCGTGCCCAACAGGAAGCCCTGGCGCACCGTGCCGTTCACGCGCAGCGCCTCGCCCCCCGCCCAGATGCCGCAGGTCTGGGCCATGAACTCGATGCCCACATGGGCGGGCACCCCCTCGGGCCGGGCGAACGGATGGTCGGCGCGGATGGTCACCGCGGCGGCGGCTGCGTCGGCGTCGTAGGACAAGGTTTCGTCCAGCAACAGCATGGGCGCGGCATGGGGCAGCAAGCGTGCCGGCGGCGGGCAGGGCGTCATGCCTTCCCCCTGGCCATGGCGAGGCAGCAGTTGCTACCGCCAAAGGCGAATGAATTGGATAGGGCGACCGGATGGGCCAGCCGATGCCCGGCGCCGGCCAAATCAAGGCGTGGCAGCGAAGGATCGGGCTGACCGTCCCACGCATGGGGCGGCAGCCGGCCGTCGGGGTTCCAGCGGCGCGAGAGCGTCAGCCACAGGAAGGCGGCCTCGACCGCGCCGGCCGCTCCCAAAGTATGGCCGGTCAGCCCCTTGGTCGAGGAACAGGCGACACCACTGGGGAACAGCGCCGCCACCGCCTTGGATTCCATGGCATCGTTGAGCGGCGTGGCGGTGCCGTGCAGGTTGAGATAGCCGATTTCGTCGGCCGACCGCCCCGCCTGGGCCAGGGCGGCGGCCATGGCCGACAGCGCGCCGTGCCCCTCGGGGTCGGGGGCGCTGACATGGTGGGCGTCCGAGCTTTCGCCCAATCCGGCCAGCTCGATCTCGGCCGGTTCGGGGGTTGCCAGGAACAATGCCCCGCCTTCGCCGATGGTGATGCCCCGGCGATTGGCGCTGAACGGCAGGCAGGGCTCGGGCGACAACGCTTCGAGCGAGCCGAAACCCGCCACCGTCAGCCGGCACAGCGTATCAGCGCCGCCGGCGATGGCGGCGTCGGCCAGCCCGGCACCGATCAGGCGGCGGGCCGAAGCCAGCGCCTTGGCCGACGACGAGCACGCGGTGGCCACCACATAGGCGGGACCGCGCAGGCCCAGCATGTCGGCCAGGAATAGGGCGCCGCCGCCGGTTTCCTGCTGGCGGTAGTGATAGAAGTCGGGCCATTGGCCGGTGCGGGAGTGATGGGCGAAGGCGGCTTCGCCCTCGGCAATGCCCGACGTGCTGGTGCCCAGTACCACGGCGATGCGATGGCGGCCGTAACGCTTTATGATCGCCTCGATATCCGCCCGGATCTCGGCCGCCAGCACCGCCAGCAGACGGTTGTTGCGGCAATCCCAGCCGGCCAAGGCGGCGGGCAGCGGCGGCAATTCCTCGGGCAGTGCGCCGACAGGAACGGGGAAGCCGTCAACCTTGCGCAGGCCGTCGCGCCGCCCGGTGAACAAGGGCTCTATGGTCGCCGCCTTGCCCACGCCCAGGCACGACGCGACCGCCATGGCGGGAAGGTAGAGCGGCGCGCTCATGGTCCCACCACCACCGACCGGACCTCAAGCTCATAGCCCCAGGGGGAGTTGACCAGACGGGACTGCCCGTTCCATGGATCACCCCGCCACGACACGGCGACGGCGTCGCCGATGGTGCGGGTGTCGCCGTTCTGCGCCACCTTGGCGCCCGACACCGCGCGCTGCAGCGTCGCCTCGGGCCAATACAGCAGGACGATGTCGGCCAGGATGTTCTCGGGCCGCAATCCATCGGGCAGCCAAGCGGCGCGCTCGGCGTCCACCTTGCCGGCCCGCCAGGTCACGGTCATGGCACGGCGGCCCAGGGAATCGGTGCCCACCATCAGCAGGCGTTCTTTGTCCACCGATAGTCGGGCCTCGAAGACATGGGTTTCTCCGTTTCGCCGGGCGGTGACCATCTGCACGGCCTCGACCTCGCGCCCCAGATCGGCGGGTGCGGGAAGTCTTAGCGTGATGCCGGGCGCCACCGGTACATGATCGGGGTCGGGCGGCGGTGGCGTTGCCACGCAGGCGCACAGGGCGGCGGCCATCAGGGCGGCGGAAAACACTCGATGCAGTTTTGTCGTCATGATGCCCTTGTCCGCACCGATGGAGCCAACAGGAATGCCAGTGTCACGCCCACCAGCATGGCGGCGCCGAAAGCCCGCACCGCCGCAACCTCGCTGAGCGCCAGCAGACCGAAGGAAAGCAGGGTGGTGGTGGCGGCAAGGCTGATGGAAAACAGGGTTACCGGAGCGCGTTCGCGGTCCTCGGCGCAGAACACCGCATAGTCGGTGCCCATGGACAGCACCAGAACCAGCGCGATGGCGGCGAAGAAGCTGAAGCCGATGCCGGCCAGCGCCAGCAAAGGCGGCGTCAGCAGCACTGCGCCGCCGGCCGGCAACAGAACGCGGATGGCCGTGGCCCAGCCGTAGCGCCAGATCAACAGCGGCGCCATGGCGACCACCGAGACCGCCAGCAAGGCCAGGGCGCGCAGGCGGTAGGCCCGCAACAGGCCGCTGAGGTCGGCGGTGGGATCGACGAAGCGAAC
>DATGXU010000108.1:0-2890 GCA_035298685.1 Magnetospirillum sp.
AAGCCGCGCCTGCAGGTGCGCATGGCGCCCGGCTACGACGTCACCTTCATCCGCCGCGCCCTGGCATTGGCGCTGGCCATGGATTCCGGCCAGCTGGTGCCCAAGCTGGAAGACCCCAACGCCCAGCCCGAACCACCGCCGCCGCCACCACCGCCTCCTCCACCGCCGCCGCAGCCGGAAACCAGCCGCGCCGTCGAGGCCATCAACGAAGAGGTCGAGCGGCTGAAGGCCATCATCAGCGTGCTGGCCTTCGACCCGCTGCCGCACGGCGTCGCCACCCGCGACGAAGCCCTGCACGTATTGGGCTTCCCCCCCGGCGCCCACCCCGACAAGCGCACCGTCCGCGCCCGCTTCCGCATGCTGGCGACCATTCACCACCCCGACAGCAATTACGGCAGCCACAACCGCATGAGCCAGCTGAACCAGGCCATGGAGTTCCTGCGCGACTGATCGCGCGGGCGTCCTGACCCAAAAGGCGCTGCACAGGTTCTGCACCAACTTTCCCCGTTGGCTGCACCGGCGCGTCATCGCCACGTCATGCCCGCCCGGCAGGATAATCGCCAGACAACATGGCGAGGGCGAACATGCGCATATTGCTGATCAACGTGCCCCATACGGCCATCGGCAGCCGGATTCCCGATGATCATCTGCCGCCGCTGGGACTGCTGGCCATCGGCGGCCCGCTGATCGACGCCGGCCACGAGGTTCGGCTGCTGGATGGCGAGTTCGGGCCGATGTCGGTGGCGGGCATGGTCGAGCAAGCGACGTTGTTCGCGCCCGACGCCCTGCTGTTCGGCCATTCGGGGTCCACCTCGGCCCATCCGGTCATCGCCCGGGTCGCCTCGGCGCTGGCTCGGGCGCTGCCCAATGCCGCCATCATCTATGGCGGCGTGTTTCCCACCTACCACTGGCGCGACATCCTGGCCGCCGAGCCCTATGTCACCGCCATCGTGCGCGGCGAGGGCGAGGAAACCACCAAACGGCTGATCGCCGCCCTGGCCGCCCGCGAGCCGCTGGCAAGCGTGCCGGGCATCGCCTATGCCGGCGCCAGCGGCCCGGTGGTCACCGAGCCGGCGCCGATCATCGAGGATCTGGACGCCTATCGCGTGGGGTGGGAGCTGATCGACCACGCCCGCTACAGCTATTGGGGCGGCCTGCGGGCGGTGGTGGTGCAGTTCTCGCGCGGATGCCCCCATCAGTGCGATTACTGCGGCCAGCGCGGCTTCTGGCGGCGCTGGCGCCACCGCGACCCGGTCCGCTTCGCCCACGAACTGGCCGAGCTTCACCGCCGTCACGGCGTCCGCGTGATCAATTTCGCCGACGAGAACCCGACCTCGTCGCGGCGGGTGTGGCGGGCCTTCCTCGAGGCGCTGATCGCCGAAAACGTCGACCTGATCCTGGTGGGCTCGACCCGTGCCGACGACATCGTCCGCGACGCCGATCTGCTGCCGCTCTACAAGCGGGCAGGGTGGCAGCGGTTCCTGCTGGGGCTGGAACACACCGACGAAACCACGCTGGGCCGGATCGCGAAGGGCGCCGACACCGCCACCGACCGCCAGGCCATCCGGCTGTTGCGGCAGAACGGCATCCTGTCGATGGTGACCTGGGTCACCGGCTTCGCCGACGAGCGCGACCGGGATTTCTGGCACGGGCTGCGCCGGTTGCTGTCGTATGACCCCGATCAGATTCAAACCTTGTTCTTCACCCCGCACCGCTGGACGCCCGCCTTTGGCGCAGCAGCACAGCGCACGGTGATCCAGGGGGATCGCCGCCGCTGGGACTACAAGCACCAGGTCCTCGACAACCCGCATGTGCCGCCCTGGCGGGTGCTGATGTGGATCAAGCTGATCGAGGTGACGCTGCAGGCGCGGCCAAAGGCGCTGTGGCGGGTGCTGTGCCACCCCGATCGCGGCCTGCGCCATGCCATGCGCTGGTACAGCGAGATCGGACGCCGGGTGTGGTTCCACGAAATCGGAGCCTTCCTGTTCGGCCGGCGGCTGAAGCACGGGCCGACCCTGGCGGCGTTCTGGGGCGAGCAGCAAAGCGATTAGCGGGGGCGGGCCTCAGATTGAGACAATCCCGTTCGTGACCGGGCTGCCGCCCGAACCCGCCCGGAGGCACAGCCTCCGGACCACCAGTTTGCTTAAAAGAATGAAGAACTGGAGGGTGTGGGAGGCTGGCCTCCCACGGAGGGGATTGGGGGCACCCGCCCCAAAAGGATCTTTGTCCGCGGCGGCAGCGGCCGGCTTATTCCTTGGGGATCATGCGGCCCAGCTTGCGGCCGCCGCACACATGGACATGCAGATGCGGCACTTCCGAACCGCTGTCTTCGCCGATATTGGCGATCATGCGATAGCCGGGGCCGTCGACGCCGACCAGGGCCGACACCGTGCGCACGGCGCGGAACAGGGCGGCGATCTCGGTTTCCGAAGCGCGCTCGGCGAAATCGGTCATGTCCACATAGGCGCCCTTGGGGATGACCAGAACATGCACCGGGGCCTGCGGATTGATGTCGTGGAAGGCCAGGGTGTGGTCGTCCTCGTGCACCTTCTTGCAGGGGATTTCGCCGCGCAGGATGCGGGCGAAGATGTTGTTCGGATCATAGGCCATGGCTTTCCCTCTTATTTCTTGCGGCTGTTCTTTTCCTCGATGCCGGACACGCCGGCCCGGCGGTTCAGTTCGGCCCACACGTCGTCGGGCGAGACGCCGGTATCGGCCCACAGCACCAGCAGATGATAAAGCAGGTCGGCGCTTTCCGCCGCCACCGCCTGGGGCCCCTCGGCCACGGCGGCAAGGGCGGTCTCCACCGCTTCCTCGCCCACCTTCTGGGCGATCTTCTTGCGCCCCTTGGCGAACAGCTTGGCGGTGTAGCTGGTTTCCGGGTCGGCGC
>DATGXU010000109.1:0-16781 GCA_035298685.1 Magnetospirillum sp.
GAATACACCAGTCCCTTGCGTTCGAGCTTGTCCAGGGCTTCGCGCAGCGACGGCCTCGAGACGTCGAGCTTGACGGCCAGGTCCCGTTCGGCGAGCAGGCGGTCTCCCGGCCGAAGCGTGCCCTCCAGGATCAACTGTTCCAAATGATCGGCAATGGTGTCGGCCAGTTTGGCCGGGCGGATCGGGTCGGTCATGGGCTCACGCTGGATCACGATGGCCACTTCTGATAGGGCGGAACTGGCGGAATGTCCAGTGTATGAACTCCTTGATTTGCGCGGGAACCCGCCGGCAAGAGAAAGGCCCCGCCGGATGCTTCCGGGCGGGGCCTGTTTTCACTCGCCGACCTCGGCGGGTTCGGGGTGGGGGTGGTGCTTTTTCTTGCGCGGATGTTTCTCGAACCAGCGCGCCACCGCCGCCCGGATCACCACGTAAAAGACCGGGGTGAAGATCAGGCCGAACAGGGTGACGCCCAGCATGCCGAAGAACACCGCCGTGCCCAGCGATTGGCGCATCTCGGCGCCGGGGCCGACGCCGATCACCAGCGGCAGCACGCCCAGCACGAAGGCCAGCGAGGTCATCAGGATGGGGCGCAGGCGGGTACGGGCGGCATGGACCGCCGCGTCCACCCGGTTCATGCCTTCCACTTCGCCCTGGCGGGCGAATTCGACGATCAGGATGGCGTTTTTCGCCGCCAGGCCGATCAGCACGATAAAGCCGATCTGCCCCAGGATGTCGATGGGCATGCCGCGCACCTTCAAGCCCGAGACGGCGGCCAACAGGCACATGGGCACGATCAGCACCACCGCCAGCGGCAGCGACCAGCTTTCGTATTGCGCCGCCAGCAGCAGGAAGACGAACACCACCGAGGCGGCGAACACCAGCATGCCGTGATTGCCGGCCAGGATTTCCTGCAGCGCCAGTTCCGTCCATTCGAAGCCGAAGCCCACCGGCAGCCGCTCGGCCGCCAGCGCCTTCATCTGTTCCAGCGCGAAGCCGGAAGAGGTGCCGGGCAAGGTCGATCCCTGCAGCTCGGCCGCCGGATACAGGTTGTAGCGCGGCACGCGATAAGGGCCGGTGTCATAGCGGAACGACGCCACCGAGCCGATGGGCACCATCTGGCCCTTGTCGTTGCGCACCTTCAACTGGCCGATGTCGCTGATGTCGTCGCGGAACTGTCCGTCCGCCTGGGCGGTGACGCGGTAGGTGCGGCCCAGGAAGTTGAACTCGTTGACGAAGACCGAACCCAGGTAGATTTGCAACGCCTCGTTCACCCGGTCGGCCGGCACGCCCAGCATTTGCGCGCGCACCCGGTCGATGTCGGCGAAGACGTTGGGGGTGCGGGTGTTGAACAGCGTGAACACGCCCACCAGGCCCGGCACCTTGTTGGCGGCCATCATCATGTCGGTGGCCGCTTCCTCCAGCGCCTTCGACCCGGCGCCGGTGCGGTCCTGGATCATCATCTTGAAGCCGCCGGCATTGCCGATGCCGCGCACCGGCGGCGGCTCGATCACCAGCAGCATGCCGTCCTGCAGCACGCCGAACCGCTTGGTCAGTTCGGCCTTGATGGAGGATGCCGTCAGGCCCTGAGCGGCGCGTTCCTCGAACGGCGACAGGATGACGAACACGGCCGCCGCGTTGGGCGCGTTGGTGAAGGTGGCGGCATCCAGGCCGGCGATGGGAACGGCATGCACCACGCCCGGCGTCTTCAGCGCGATCTCGACCGCCCGACGCATCACCTTGTCGGTGCGCGACAGCGACGAACCGGCCGGCAACTGGATCACGTTGATCAGATAGCCCTGATCCTGGCTGGGGATGAAGCCCTTGGGCGTGGTGACGAACTCGAAGCCCGCCAGGCCGATCAGGCCGCCATACACCACCAGCATCAACGCCGACAGGCGCACCACCCGGCGGGTCAGGCTGCCGTAGCCGCCGGCCAGACGGTCGAAGCCGGTGTTGAAGGCGCGGAACACGGCCACCACCGGGCGCGCCAGCGGCGAGGCTTTCTCGGTGTCATGGTCCTTGTGCGGCTTGAACAACAGCGCGCACAAGGCCGGCGACAGGGTCAGCGACACGATCAACGAGATGATGGTGGACGCGGCGATGGTCACCGCGAACTGGCGGAAGAACGCGCCGGAAATGCCGGGAATGAAGGCCGCCGGAATGAACACCGCGCACAGCACCAGGGCGATGGACACCAGCGCCGAGCCGGTTT
This sequence comes from Magnetospirillum sp., assembly GCA_035298685.1. GTDB lineage: Bacteria > Pseudomonadota > Alphaproteobacteria > Rhodospirillales > Magnetospirillaceae > Magnetospirillum. Next base: position 2,213 of record DATGXU010000109.1, read on the forward strand.
CGTCCATGGTGACGTGGGCGGCGTTGCGCGGGCTCATGCCCTCGCGGATGTTGCGTTCGACGTTTTCCACCACGACGATGGCGTCGTCCACCACGATGCCCACGGCCAGCACCAGACCGAACAGCGACAGGTTGTTCAGCGAATAGCCCAGCGCCGACAGGATGGCGAAGGTGCCCACCAGCGACACCGGAATGGCCACCACCGGCACCACCGAGGCGCGCCAGGTCTGCAGGAACAGCACCACCACCACGACCACCAGCAGCACCGCTTCGAAGATGGTGTGGTTGACCGCCTTGACCGAGGCGGCGATGAAGTCGGTCGGGTTATAGATGACGTCGTACTTCACGCCCTCGGGGAACGACTTCGACAGTTCCTCCATCTTGGCGAGGATGCGGTCGGCGGTCTGCAGCGCGTTCGAGCCCGGGCGCTGGAACACGCCGATGGGGGCCGCGCTGCGCACGTCCAGATAGCCGTTGACGTTGTAGTCCAACGCCCCCAGCTCGACCCGCGCCACGTCCTTCAGGCGGGTGACGCGGCCTTCGGCGTCGGTCTTGACGATGACGTTGCCGAATTGCGCCGGATCGATCAGACGGCCCTGGGTCTGCACGTTGAACTGGAATGCGCCCTGTTCGGGCATGGGCGGACCGTTCAGGGTGCCGGCGGCCACCTGCACGTTCTGGCTCTGCAGCGCTTTGACCACCTCGCCGGCGGTCAGGTTGCGGGCCGCCACCTTCGACGGGTCCAGCCACACGCGCATGGAATAGTCGCGGGCGCCGAACACGCGGGCGTCGCCGACGCCGTCCAGGCGCAGCAACTGGTCGACCACCTGCAACGTGGCGTAGTTGGACAGGTACAACTGGTCGCGCGAACCGTCGGGCGACGACAGATGCACCACCAGCAGCATGTCGGGCGAGTTCTTGGTCACCGTCACGCCGATGCGCTTGACGTCGTCGGGCAGGCGCGCGGTGGCGATGGCGACGCGGTTCTGCACCAGCACCTGAGCGGTATCCAGGTTGGTGCCCAGCGCAAAGGTCACCGTGATCTTCAGGTTACCGTCGGCGGTGGCCTGGCTGTTCATGTACAGCATGTTCTCGACGCCGTTGATCTGCTGTTCAAGCGGCGTCGCCACCGTATCGGCCACCACCTGGGCCGATGCGCCGGGATAGCTGGCGCTGACCACGATGGTGGGCGGCGCGATCTCGGGATACTGGGCCACCGGCAGGCTGAAATAGGCGATGCCGCCGATGATGGTGATCAGCAACGAAACGACCGTGGCGAAGATCGGCCGGTCGATGAAGAAATGGGAAAGCCGCATATCCGGCCGCTCCTTACTTGGCAGCCGGGGCGGCGGCGGGGGCCGGGGCAGGGGCGCCGGCGGGCTCGATCTTGCCCGGCTGCGGCGTCACCTTGGCGCCGGGGCGGGCGCGCATCAGGCCGTTGATCACCACCTGCTCGTCGCCGGTCAGGCCGGAGCGGATGGCGCGCAGGCCGTCCACCACCGGGCCGATGGTGACCGGGCGCGGCGCTACCGTGCCGTCGGGGGTGACGGTCAGCACGATCTTGCGGTTCTGGTCGGTCATGATGGCGGCATCGGGAACCATCAGCGCCTCGTACGGCGCCGAAGCCGGCATGCGGATGCGGCCGAAGCTGCCCGGCGCGATGAAGCCGTCGGCGTTGGACAGGGTGGCGCGGGCGCGGATGGTGCCCGAATTCTTGTCCACCTGATTGTCGATGAAGGTCAGCCGGCCTTCGTGCGGCCAGCCGGTTTCATCCATCAGTCGCAGGCCGACCGGCACGTTCAGACCGGTGCCGCTGACGCCGCCGCGCGTGCGCTGAAAGGACAGGAAGTCGGACTCGCTCATGTCAAAATTGAAGTAAAGCGGGTCCTGGGAAACGATGGTGGTCAGCAGGGTGCCCGCGCCGTTGGAACCGCCGGCGGTGACCAGGTTGCCGACGCTGATCTGCCGCGCGCTGATGCGGCCCGAGACCGGGGCGACGATGCGGGTGAACTGCAGGTTCAGCTCGGCCTCGCGCACGGCGGCATTGGCGGCGGTGGCGCCGGCGCCGGCATTGCGCGATTCCGCCTCGCGCTGATCCAACAGGCTTTGCGCCAGGTACTCGCGCTTCTGCAACTCGCCAGCCCGGCCCAACTGGCGGCTGGCGAATTCGCGCGACGATGCCGCCTGATCCAGACGGGCCCGCGCGGAAGCCAAGGCGATCTCGAACGGGCGCGGGTCGATCACGAACAGCAGGTCGCCCTTGTTGACCATCTGACCGTCGGTGAAATGAATTTCGGTCAGGTAGCCGGCGACGCGGGCGCGCACTTCCACGTAATCCACCGGGGTGAACTGGCCGGTGAACTCGTTCCACTCGGTGATCTGCCGCTTGGCGGGCTGGGCCACGGTCACTGGCGGGCCGCCTTGGGGCTGCCCCTGAGCAGGGGCGCTTTGGCCGGGGCTGCCGGATTTGAACGAATAGATGCCGGCGGCTATGCCCAATGCCACCACCGCAACCACAAGCAGCAGGGGAAGGGGAGACTTGCGGGAGTGTTGGGCCATGGCGTGTGTCCGGGGAAAATGTCTGGAATGGCGTTGGCGCGCCGGAACGTGACCGCGATCTTCCGACCACAGATGGCCCGTGCGCCGGTCCGGTCAACCAGCCTGGGGCTGACCGAAACTAGACTGAACGGTTCGGTTTTATCGTTGCCCCGTTGGCGTGGTCAAGGCTGCTGAAGGTGTGATGCGCGAGAAAAGCAACTTTTGGCATCCCGATTATGCACACGTAAACGCACCCGGCACCCCATGGTGCCGGGCACGCGCCCTGCCGCTCCTGCCGGATCAGACGAATTCGCCCGCGATGGCGGTGAAATGGCAAATGGCGGCCGCCAGCACGCAAGCGTGCCACACCGCGTCGTGGAAGCGCAGCCGATGGGCCAGATGGATGGGTACGCCCATGGTGTAAAGAACGCCGCCGATCACCAGAAGCGTCAGGGTCGAATGGGCCACCGCATCCATGAACGACCCGAACCCCAGCAGCAGCGCCCAGCCCAGCCCCAGGTAGAGAGCCAGCGACAGCCGTTCCAGACGGCGAGGGGACAGCAGCTTGAGCACGATGCCCAGCACGGCGCCGCTCCATACCACGCCGCCCAGCCAGGCGGCGGCGCTGCCGTTGAGGCGCATCACCACGAAGGGCGTGTAGCTGCCGGCGATCATCACGAAGATCATGGCGTGATCCAGCCGGCGCAGCGCCTCCTTGGCCGGACCGCTCCACAGATTGTAGACGGCCGACGCCCCCAGCATGCCGGCCAGGCCGCAGCCGTAGACGACCAGGCTGAAGCCGTTCTCCAGCGCCGCCGCCTTGGGAAACAGGAAGCTGATGGCCCCCATGGCGAACAGCACGCCCAGCACGTGAACCACGGCGTCGGCGACGATTTCGGCGGCAGAGGGCTGGTTGTGATCCATGACACGCTCGCGGAGGGAACCTGTCCGCTGATGTCAGGGGGGCGGGTGTTGCGCGCAATGGGCCAACCCGAAAAGAAAAGGCCCGCCAACCGGACAGGTCAGCGGGCCAAAGGTCATGTCACTCGGCAATCGGAGGGACCGATCGTCTTGCCGTGCCGGCTACGGCGATCAGGCGGTCACTTCGGCGAAGTCTTCCTCGAAATACTCGCCTTCGACGCGGATGCCCTGGTTGCGGCGCTGTTCCTCGATCCGCTTCAGCTCGACGCGGCGGATCTTGCCCGAGATGGTCTTCGGCAGGTCCGAAATCTCGATGCGGCGGACGCGCTTATAGGGCGCCAGGGTGGAGCGGATATGCTTGAAGATGGACTGGGCCAGTTCACGGCTGGGCTCGTAACCGGCACGCAGCACGATGAACGCCTTCGGCACGGCCAGACGCACCGGATCGGGGCTGGGCACCACCGCCGCTTCGGCAACGGCTTCGTGCTCGATCAGGGCGCTTTCCAGCTCGAACGGGCTGATGCGGTAGTCCGAGGCTTTGAACACGTCGTCGGCGCGGCCCACATAGGTGATGTAGCCGTCGCTGTCGATGCTGGCCACGTCGCCGCAATGGTAGTGGCCGGCGCGCATCAGGCTCTTGGTCTTTTCCGGATCGTCCTTGTAGCCCTGCATCAGGCCCAGCGGACGCTTTTCCAGCGACAGCGAGATTTCGCCTTCCTCGGCGCGGTTGTCGTCGGAATCCAGCAGCGCCACGACATAGCCGGGCATGGGGCGGCCCATCGAGCCTTCCTTGACCAGCTGACCGGGCGGGTTGCCGATCTGACAGGTGGTTTCGGTCTGGCCGTAGCCGTCACGGATGGTGATGTTCCAGGCGGTCTTGACGCGGTCGATGACCTCGGGGTTCAGGGGCTCGCCGGCGCCCACCAGCTCGCGGATCTTCACCGGATAGGACGCCAGGTCTTCCTGGATCAGCATGCGCCACACGGTCGGCGGGGCGCACAGCGAAGTGATGCCGCAGCGGGTGATCACCTCCAGCATGGCCTTGGCGCTGAAGCGGCCGTAATTATAGACGAACACGGTCGCACCCGCGTTCCACGGCGCGAAGACGTTCGACCACGCATGCTTCGCCCAACCCGGCGAGCTGATGTTCAGGTGGATGTCGCCCGGCTGCAGACCGATCCAGTACATGGTCGACAGGTGGCCGACCGGATAGGACTGGTAGGAATGGGCCACCAGCTTCGGCTTGGCCGTGGTGCCCGAGGTGAAATACAGCAGCAGGGTGTCGTTGACGTTGGTCGGCGCGTCGGGGGTGAAGTCGGCGCTGGCCTTGTAGGCCTCGTCGAAATTCACCCAGCCGGCGTGGTCGCCGCCCACCACGATCTTGGTGAAGTCGTTGTCCAGCTCGTCGAACTTGGCGGCCTGGTCGGCGCCGGCGACCACATGGCGGGCACCGCCGCGGTCGAAACGGTCCTTCAAATCCTCGGTCACCAGCAGGGTGGTGGCGGGGATGATCACCGCGCCCAGCTTCATGCAGGCCAGCATGGTTTCCCACAGGGGAACCACGTTGTTCAGCATCATCAGCACCACGTCGCCGCGCTTGACGCCCTGCGCGCGCAGGAAGTTGGCGACGCGGTTCGACCGCTCGGACATCTCGGCGAAGGACAGCTTGATCTCGCCGTTGTCGTCCACCAGCCACAGGGCGGGCTTGTGGTTGTCCTTGGCCATGCTGTCGAAATAATCCAGCGCCCAGTTGAAGTTGGTCAGCTGCGGCCACTGGAAATCGCGATAGGCAGTGTCGTAATCGGTGCGATGGGCGATCAGAAAGTCACGGGCCTTGATAAACGACTGAAGATCGTCGGACATATTTTCCCCCTGAGGCGGGTTGGTTTGGACTGGAGCTATGCTCTCTTTTTGAATGTTGCGCCGGTCACATGTTCCGGCGGTATTGGCCTCCGACCTCGTACAGAGCGCCGGTGATCTGGCCCAGCGAGCAATGGCGCACCGCATCCATCAACACGGCGAACATGTTCTCGTTGTTGATGGCGGCCTGCTGCAGACGGTTGAGCACGGCGGGAGCCGTCTCGGCGTTGCGGGCGTGGAAGTCGCGCAGACGCTTGAGCTGACTTTGCTTTTCCTCGTCGGTCGAACGTTGCAGCTCGATCTCGGCTTCCTCGGGCGGGTTGGGGTTGAGGAAGGTGTTGACGCCGATGATCGGATACGAGCCGTCGTGCTTCTTGTGCTCGTAGTACAGCGATTCGTCCTGGATCTTGCCGCGCTGATAGCCGGTTTCCATGGCACCCAGCACGCCGCCGCGCTCGGCGATGCGCTCGAATTCCTGCAGCACGGCTTCCTCGACCAGATCGGTCAGCTCTTCCAGGAAGAACGAACCCTGGTTGGGGTTCTCGTTCTTGGCCACGCCCCATTCGCGGTTGATGATCAGCTGGATGGCCATGGCACGACGCACCGATTCCGGCGTCGGCGTGGTGTAGGCCTCGTCATGGGCGTTGGTGTGCAGGCTGTTGCAGTTGTCGTAGATGGCGATCAGCGCCTGCAGCGTGGTGCGGATGTCGTTGAAGTCCACTTCCTGGGCATGCAGCGAGCGGCCCGAGGTCTGCACGTGGTACTTCAGCTTCTGCGAACGCTCGTTGGCGCCGTACTTGTCGCGCATGGCCACCGCCCAGATGCGGCGGGCGACGCGGCCGATGACCGAGTATTCCGGGTCCATGCCGTTCGAGAAGAAGAACGACAGGTTGGGTGCGAAATCGTCGATGTGCATGCCGCGCGCCAGATACGATTCCACATAGGTGAAGCCGTTGGCGAGCGTGAAGGCCAGCTGCGAGATCGGGTTCGCGCCGGCTTCGGCGATGTGGTAGCCCGAAATCGAGACGGAATAGAAATTCCGCACCCGGTTGTGGACGAAGTATTCCTGAATGTCGCCCATCAGCTTCAGGGCGAAATCGGTCGAGAAGATGCAGGTGTTCTGGCCCTGGTCTTCCTTCAGGATGTCGGCCTGCACGGTGCCGCGCACCGATTCCAGCGTCCATTCCTTGATCTTCGCCACTTCGTCGTCGGTCGGCTGGCGGCCGTTCTGCTTCTCGAACTTTTCCAGCTGCTGGTCGATGGCGGTGTTGAAGAACAGCGCCAGGATCACCGGCGCCGGGCCGTTGATGGTCATGGACACCGAGGTGCTGGGCGCACACAGGTCGAAGCCCGAGTACAGCACCTTCATGTCGTCCAGCGTGGCGATGGAGACGCCCGAATTGCCGATCTTGCCGTAAATGTCCGGACGCTCGTCGGGGTCGCAGCCGTACAGCGTGACCGAGTCGAAGGCGGTGGACAGGCGGGTGGCCGGGCTGTCCTTGGACAGCAGCTTGAAGCGGGCATTGGTGCGGAAGGCGTCGCCTTCACCCGCGAACATGCGGGTCGGGTCCTCGTTCTCGCGCTTGAAGGCGAACACGCCGGCGGTGAACGGGAAGGTGCCGGGCACGTTTTCCTTGAGCAGCCAGCGCAGCAGCTCGCCGTGATCCTGGTACGGCGGCAGAACCACCTTGCGGATCTTGGTGCCGGACAGCGACTCGGTGACGATGGTCGAGCGAATTTCCTTGTCGCGGATCTTCACCACATATTCGTCGCCGGCATAGCTTTCCTTCACGCGCGGCCAGATTTCCAGCAGCTTCTTGGCGCGGGGGTCAAGCTGGGCCTGACGCTGTTCCAGCAGGGCGTCGATCTCGCCCACCTGGCAGCCGCAATTCTTGTCCAGCATTTCCTTGGTGGCGGAAAGCTGCTGGATTTCGCGGGCGGTCTGGCTTTGCTTGGCGGAATGGCCGTGATAGCCGCGCACGGCGTCGGCGATCTCGGCCAGATAACGCACGCGGGCCGGCGGCACGATGGCGGTGCCGGCGGTCGAGGCGGTGCCGGCCGGGCGGGCCAGGGTGCTGTTGCCCAGCTTGAAGCCGCGCTCGTTCAACGCGTCCAGCAGGCCGTGGTAAAGCGCGGTGACGCCGTCATCGTTGAAGCGCGACGCGATGGTGCCGAACACCGGCATGGTCTCGGCGGCCACGGTGAAGGCGGCGCGGTTGCGCTGGACCTGCTTGCGCACGTCGCGCAGCGCGTCCTGGCCGCCCTTGCGGTCGAACTTGTTGATGGCGACCAGATCGGCGTGATCGAGCATGTCGATCTTTTCCAACTGGCTGGCGGCGCCGAATTCCGGGGTCATCACGTAAAGCGACAGGTTGCCCAGCTCGGCCACCGCCGAATCGGCCTGACCGATGCCGGGGGTTTCGACGATGATCAGGTCGAAGCCGGCGGCCTTGCACAGATCGACGATGGCGGGCACATGGGCCGGCACTTCGCTGCCCGAGGAGCGGGTGGCGAGCGAGCGCATGTAGACCGGACCGTTGACCGCGTTCATGCGGATGCGGTCGCCCAGCAGGGCGCCGCCGGTCTTGCGCTTGGACGGATCGACGGCGATGACGGCGATCTTGAAGTCGGGCTTGTCGATGCGGAAGCGGCGGATCAGTTCGTCGGTCAGCGACGACTTGCCGGCGCCGCCGGTGCCGGTGATGCCCAGCACGGGAACGTTGCGGGCCTTGGCGGCCTCGGCGATCACTTCCTTCAGCTTGGCGCCGACGCGGCCGTTTTCCAGGCCGGAGATCAGGCGGGCCAGCTTCTGGCGGTCGGGGGCGTCGATGCCCTCGAGCGCCGCGGGCAGCTCGGCGGTGACGTCGAAATCGGTGCGGCGCACCACGTCGGCGATCATGCCCTCGAGGCCCAGGCGCTGGCCGTCCTCGGGGGAATAGATGCGCTCGACGCCATAGGCCTCGAGCTCGCGGATTTCCGGCACCACGATCACGCCGCCGCCGCCGCCGAACACGCGCACATGGCCGGCGCCGCGCTGGCGCAGCAGATCGATCATGTACTTGAAGAATTCGATGTGGCCGCCCTGGTACGAGCTGACGGCGATGCCCTGCACGTCCTCGTGGATGGCGGCGGTGACGATTTCCTCCACCGAGCGGTTGTGCCCCAGATGGATCACCTCGACACCACCCTGCTGCAGCAGGCGGCGCATGATGTTGATGGACGCGTCGTGGCCATCGAAGAGGCTGGTGGCGGTAACGAAGCGGATCTTGTTGGTGGGCTTGACGCTGACCTTGTGTTCGCTGCCGTCGGGCATGGACCTTCCCTCAACCTTGCTTGTTCAGTTGCCGGAAGCCTAGCGTTTACGTCGGTTGGGAATCCATGTCGGCAGCGCCCAATATGGTTGAGCGGATTTGCCATATTGCGCTGCAATATCAAATGAAAAGGGCCGGCTTTGCGGCCGGCCCTGTCCAACGATCCAGGCTTTCGGTCTACAGCGACCGGGCGATCAGCATACGCTGGATTTCGCTGGCACCTTCGTAGATCTGGCTCACGCGGACGTCGCGGTAGATGCGTTCCACCGGGAAATCCTTGAGGTAGCCATAGCCGCCCAGCACCTGGATGGCGGCGGAGGCGACCCGTTCCGCCATTTCCGACGCGAACAGCTTGGCCTGCGAAGCCTCGGTCAGGCAGGGCAGGCCGGCGTCGCGCAGATCGGCGGCATGCAGCACCATCAGGCGGGCGGCGGCCACTTGGGTCGCCATGTCCGCCAGCTTCTGGGCGATGGCCTGGTGCTCGATCAGCGGCTGGCCGAAGGTGACGCGTTCCTTGGCATAGGCGGTGGCCGCTTCCAGGGCGGCGCGGGCCATGCCGACGCATTGCGAGGCGATGCCGATGCGGCCGCCTTCAAGATTGCTGAGCGCGATCTTGTAGCCCTGGCCTTCCTCGCCCAGGCGCAGCCAGGCCGGCAGGCGCATGTCCTCGAAAACCACCTGACAGGTGTCCGAGGCATGCTGGCCCATCTTTTCCTCGACCCGGGCAACGGTGAAGCCGGGGGTGTCGGTCGGAACGATGAAGCCGGTGATGCCCTTTTTGCCGGCAGCGGGATCGGTGACGGCGAACACCACCAGCACCTGCGCCGACTTGCCCGAGGTGACGAACTGCTTGCTGCCGTTCAGCACATAATGGTCGCCGTCGCGGACCGCGCGCACCTTCAGCGCCGAAGCGTCCGAGCCGGCATGGGGCTCGGTCAGGGCAAAGCCGCCCAGCCATTCGCCGCTGGCCATCTTGGGCAGGAAGTGGGCCTTCTGCTCGTCGGTGCCGAACTTGAAGATGGGCATGCAGGCGACCGAGTTGTGGACGCTCATCACCGTGGACAGGGCGCCGCAGCCGGCGGCGACCTCTTCCAGGGCCATGGCATAGGCCACATGGCCGGTGTTGCAGCCGCCCAGTTCCTCGGGCAGCAGCATGCCCAGGAAGCCCAGCTCGGACATCTCGTCCACGGCCTCGCGCGGGAAGCGGGCCTCGCGGTCCCACTTCTCGGCGTTGGGGGCCAGACGCTCGCGCGCGAAGTTGCGCGCGGTGTCCCGAATCAGGGATTGCTCTTCGGTGGCGATCATTACAGCAGCTCCACCGCCATGGCGGTGGCTTCGCCGCCACCGATGCACAGACTGGCGACGCCGCGCTTCATGCCGTACTTCCGCAGGGCCGCCAGCAGGGTCACCACGATGCGGGCACCCGAGGCGCCGATGGGATGGCCCAGCGCGCAGGCGCCGCCGTGGACGTTGACCTTGTCCTCGGGCAGTTCCAGGTCGCGCATGGCCGCCATGGCGACCACGGCGAAGGCTTCGTTGATCTCGTACAGGTCAACCTGGTCGCGGCTCCAGCCCACGCGCTCCAGCACCTTCGACACCGCGCCGATGGGGGCGGTGGCGAACAGGTTGGGCTGGTGGGCATGGGTGGAATGGCCGCGGATGGCGGCGATCGGGGTCAGGCCCAGCTTCTCGGCCTGCGACAGCCGCATCAGGGTCAGCGCGGCGGCGCCGTCCGAAATCGAGCTGGAATTGGCCGGGGTGACGGTGCCGCCCTCGCGGAAGGCCGGCTTCAGCGTCGGGATCTTTTCCGGATTGGCCTTCGGCGGCTGCTCGTCGGACTCGACGACGCGCTCGGACTTGCCGGCCTTGACGGTCACCGGGGTGATCTCGGCCTTGAAGCTGCCGTCGATGATGGCCTTTTGCGCGCGGGTCAGCGAGGTGATGGCCCAGCGGTCCTGTTCCTCGCGGGTGAAGCCATAGGCCTGGGCGCAATCCTCGGCGAAGGTGCCCATCAGGCGGCCGCGCTCGTAGGCGTCCTCAAGGCCGTCCAGGAACATGTGGTCGAGAATGCGGCCGTGGCCCAGGCGGAAGCCGGCGCGGGCCTTTTCCAGCAGATAGGGGGCGTTGGTCATGCTTTCCATGCCGCCGGCCACCATCACCTGGGCGGTGCCCGCCAGGATCAGATCGTGGGCCAGCATGGCGGACTTCATGCCCGAACCGCACATCTTGTTGACCGTGGTGCAGCCGGCCGACAGCGGCAGGCCGGCGCCCAGCGACGCCTGACGGGCCGGGGCCTGGCCCTGGCCGGCGGGCAGCACGCAGCCCATGATCACTTCCTCGACCTGTTCGGCCGAGATGCCGGCGCGCTCGACGGCGGCCTTGATGGCGGCGGCGCCCAGCTTGGCGGCGGTGACGTCCTTGAAGTCGCCCTGCAGGCCGCCCATGGGGGTACGGGCGGCGCCGACGATGACGACGGGGTCCTTGCTGCTCATTTCGTTTCCTCCCTTGGGGCTTACTTGGCGGCCATGCGCACGGCGCCGTCGAGGCGGATGACCTCGCCGTTCAGCATGGTGTTGTCCACGATGGCGCGGCACAGATCGGCGAATTCGGACGGAACGCCCAGGCGGGGCGGGAAGGGCACCAGCTTGCCCAGCGAATCCTGCACTTCCTGCGGCATGGCCTGGACCATGGGGGTGGCGAAGATGCCGGGCGCGATGGTCATGATGCGGATGCCGAAACGGGCCAGTTCGCGGGCGATGGGCAGGGTCATGCCGATCACGCCGCCCTTGGACGCCGCATAGGCGGCCTGGCCGATCTGGCCGTCCATGGCGGCGATCGAGGCGGTGTTGATGATGACGCCGCGCTCGCCCTTTTCGTTGGCTTCGCCCTTGCTCATGGCGGTGGCGGCCAGGCGGATCATGTTGAAGGTGCCCACCAGGTTGATGGTCACGGTGCGGCTGAAGGTGGACAAGGCGTGCGGCCCTTCGCGGCCGACCACCTTTTCGCCCGGACAGATGCCGGCGCAGTTGATCAGGCCGTGCAGTCCGCCGAAGGTGGACACCGCGAAATCGACGCAGGCGGTGGCGCTGGCTTCGTCGGAGACGTCGGTTTTGACGAAGCGGGCGTTGGCGCCCAGCTCGGCGGCGGCGGCGTTGCCGGCGGCTTCGTTGATGTCGGCCAGAACGACCTTGCCGCCGTTGTCGACGATCATGCGCGCCGCCGCGGCGCCCAGGCCGGAACCGCCACCGGTGACGATGAACACATTGTCCTTGATGCGCATAGTTCTTCGCTCTCCAGAAATACCTTGGCCGGCTAAACTTTGGCGGGAAGGGTATAGCGGCGCCCGGCCAGGGGCCATGTCGCGAGCACTCAAATTTCCTGACAGATTTTGCGTCTTAGGCTAAGGTGCGCCGACCAGGAGACACGCGCCCGACAGAGGCGCGGTATCAGGACGGGCATGGAAAAGGGAACCATTTCGATCCTATTCGTCGAAGCCGCTTTGCAGGGGCTTCGCGACAAGGGGTTCGATACCGACGAGTTGCTGGAGCAGATCGGGCTGTCGCCGGTTCTGCTGAGCCTGCCGCATGCGCGGGTGTCGCCCGACACCTATACCATGCTGCTGCGCCTGATCGCCCAGGTGCTGGACGACGAATTCTTCGGCCAGGACACGCGGCGCATGAAGGTGGGCAGCTTCGCCATGCTGTGCCACAACGCGGTGCATTGCCGGACGCTGGAAAAGGCGTTGAAGCGCACCCTGCGCTTCTTCGACCTGATGCTGGACGATCTGCGCGGCACCCTGTCGTGCGAGGACGGCATGGTGGTGCTGTCGCTGAAGGACGACACCTGCCGCCCCGCCCGCATTTTCGCGCACGAGACGCTGTTGATGTTCGTGCATCGGCTGACCTGTTGGCTGGTCAACCGCCGCATTCCCATCCAGTGGGCAAGCTTCCGCTATGCCGAACCGCCGCAGGCGGCGGAATATCCGGCCATGTTCACCGCCGACATCCGCTTTGATCAGCCGCGCACGGCCATCGCCTTCGACGCCAAGTTCATCGGCCTGCCGGTGGTGCGCACTCACCAGTCGCTCAAGGAATTCCTGGCGATCGCGCCCGAGAACCTGTTGATCCAGTACAAGGACAACAACTCGCTGGCGGCGCAGATTCAGCGCCGCCTGCGCGATCTGCAGCCGGCCGATTGGCCCGGCTTCGACGAAATCGCCGACGACATGCACACCTCGGCCAGCACGTTGCGCCGCCGCATGGAAGCGGAAGGGCAGTCCTATCAGGCGATCAAGGATCACCTGCGCCGCGACATGGCCATCAACCTGCTGTCCGATTCCACCATGAGCGTGATGGATATCGCGGCCGAGTTGGGCTTTGCCGAGACCAGCGCCTTCCATCGGGCGTTCAAGAAATGGACGGGCGCCAATCCCGGCGAGTACCGCCGTTCGGTCTGCGCCCCGGCCAAGGTGGGCGACCGCCCGGGGTGAGCCCCCGTCAGGCGGCGGCTTCGGCCTTGATCTTTTCCACCAGTTCGGGCGGCAGCTTGCGGAAGCGGAAGGTGCCGTCGCCGGTGGCGACCAGATTGCCCGCATCGTCGCGAATTTCGGCGTAGGTGAAGAAGATGGTCTTGCCGCCGCCCTGGGCACGGGCCTCGGCGTGCAGCGATCCCGATTGCGCCGGGTGGATGAACTTGCTGTTCATCGCCACGGTGACGCAGCCGATAGGATCGGCGGTTTCGTCGGTGTGGATGCCGGCGAAGCCCGACACGGTATCCAGCAGGGTCAGCAGCACGCCGCCATGGACGAAGCCGAAGCCGTTGGCATGCTCGGGGCGGATGTCCAGGCGGATGCGGGCGAAATCGCGCCGCCATTCCACCATGGACATCCCCACCAGCGAGTTGAAGTTCTGCACCGGCGCGATCCAGTCGGCGGCGCCGTTCAGGTGCCGAAGAACGATCTCACGCACGGCCATTGCAGATTACTCCCAGGCGAAGGTGGCGAAACTGGATACCGGTTCGCGCTCGGTCGCCAGCTTGTTTTCCGGCGCGTCCGGGTCTTCGTAGCCCAGCGCCACGCCGCAGGCAATCACTTCGCTGTCGGGAATGGACAGCTCTTCATGGATAATCCGATGGTATTTGCTGAACGCCTGCTGCGGGCAGGTGTGCAGGCCAAAGCCGCGCGCCGCCACCAGGATGGATTGCAGGAAGGTGCCCAGGTCGAACCACGAGCCTACGTTCATCGACTTCTCGATGGTGACGAACAGCCCCACCGGCGCGTCGAAGAAGCCGTAGTTGCGGCCGAACTGGTGCTTCATGCGGGCGTTGTCGCCCTTGCCGATGCCCAGCAGCGCATAGAGATCCTTGCCCAGCTTGCGGCGGCGCGAGATGTAGGGCTCGGTCCATTCGCTGGGGTAGTACGGGTATTCTTCGTCGAAGCCCGCCGCCTCGGCGTCGTGGGCGGCCAGGATCTTGCCGGTCAGCCGCTTCAGCAGCTCGCCCGCCACCACCCACACCTTCCACGGCTGGATGTTGGTGCCGCTGGGGGCGCGGGCGGCCAGGGCCAGGATGCGCTCGACCGTGGCCCGATCCACCGGATCGGGCAGGAAGGCGCGCACGGCCCGCCGGCTGGCCAGGGCTTCGAAGACGTCGCACTGGGCCTTGGTGGCGGTCAGGTCCTGATGGCTCATGGCGCGGCCCTCAAAGCTGGTCGGCGGACAGGGTCATCACGGTGGCGGCGCCACGGGTGATGGACGCCAGCAGGCCGGGGGCCTGGGGCAGGATGTGCTCGGCATAGAACCACGCGGTCTTCAGCTTGGCGTCGAAGAAGCCAAGGTCGCCGTCCCGGGCGTCCAGCTTGGCGCGGGCGACGCGGGCGGCACGGGCCATCTGGAAACCGCCCAGCACCACGCCCATCAGCTTCAGCAGCGGCACGGCGGCAGC
>DATGXU010000110.1:0-1802 GCA_035298685.1 Magnetospirillum sp.
GGGGCCTGCAGGTGCCGCAGCTGCCGCTGGCGGGCGCCGGCTATGCCCTGGGCCTGCCGGACGGCGGCCTCGTCTTCGGCGCCACCCACCAGGACGGCGACACGGACCCCGAACTCCGGGACAGCGACCACCAGGACAACCTGGACCAGCTCGCACAGCTGAGTCCCCAGCCCATGCCTCGGCCGGCACTGGAGCAGGGACGAGTGGGCTGGCGCCTGATCGCCCCTGACCGCCTGCCGCTGGTCGGCGGGCTGGGCCTCCCCACGCCGGGCACCCGCCTTGACCAGGTCCGCATGATGCCCCGCCTGCCCGGCCTGGTCCTGTGCACCGCCATGGCCTCGCGCGGACTCAGCTGGGCCCTGCTCTGCGGCGAGCTGGCCGCGAGCCGCGTCACCGGATCGCCGGTGCCCCTGGAGGCCAGCCTGGTCGATGCGCTGGACCCGCTGCGTTTTCTGCAGCGCCAATCCCGACTGGCTGGGTGACCATGACCAACGAAGAAGCCAGGCTTCTCGATACAGAAACGCTCGCCTATGACATTCGTCATGCAGACGCAAGAGGGGGGCAACACCGAGAGGGATATTGAGGAGCGCACAAAAGGGCGATTTGCAGGAAATTTGCGCAGTGCCCCGAGATATCCACTCGGCCAGCCATTCAAAACCACAAGGATCTACGGATCCAGCGCAAGACGGAGTTCCCCATGAAGAAGTCAAGGTCCCTGAACAGCATCAGCATCGCCGTGGCCGCTCTGGCCGGTCTCACCCTGGCATCGGTCTCCGCCCAGGCGGATCCGCATGGCCGTGCGCTGGGCCACATCAAGCAGTTCGCCGGCACCAGCCTGCATGGCCAAGGCCATGAATACAGCGTGCGCGACATCATCACCGACGCCGACGGCACCGAGCACGTGCGCTTCGACCGCAGCTTCAACGGCCTGCGCGTGATCGGCGGCGACCTGGTGGTGCGTTCGGACCGCAATGGCGCCCTGCAGGCCATGCACCTGACGCTCAAGCGCGAGCCCAAGGTCGGCACCAAGCCCGCCATCTCCATGGGCCAGGCCAAGAAGCTGGCCGTCGCCAAGCATGGCGGCGCCGACATGGGCGTCAAGCCCGAGCTGCTGGTCTACGCCCGCGGTGACCATCCCCGCCTGGCCTGGGAAGTCCTGGTCGCCGGCGAGGAAGCCGACGGCACGCCCTTCGAGAAGCACGCCATCATCGACGCCCAGACCGGCGCGCATCTGGACATGTGGAATGACATCCACACCGCTGCCGCCACCGGCACCGGCAAGAGCCTCTACAGCGGCACCGTCACGCTGACGACCAACTCCATCACCGGCGGCTACGAGCTGCGCGACCCGGCTCGCGGCGGCACCTACACCACCAACATGGGCAAGAAGACTGCCGGCAACGGCACGATCTTCACCGACACCGACAACGTCTGGGGCAACGGCACCACCGCCGATCTGGCCTCTGCCGCCGTCGATGCCCAGTACGGCACCGCCGTGACCTGGGACTACTACAAGAACGTGCACGGCCGCAGCGGCATCGCCAACGACGGCAAGGGCGCCTTCAACCGCGTGCACTACGGCCGCAACTACGCCAATGCCTTCTGGTCCGACTCCTGCTTCTGCATGACCTACGGCGACGGCGATGGCACCAGCCTGAAGTCCCTGGTCTCCCTGGACGTCGCCGGCCATGAAATGACCCACGGCGTGACCAGCCGCACCGCCAACCTGACCTACTCCGGCGAGTCCGGCGGCCTCAACGAAGCCACCTCGGACATTTTCGGCACCATGGTCGAGTTCTATG
>DATGXU010000111.1:0-2590 GCA_035298685.1 Magnetospirillum sp.
TGTCGTGTTCCTCGGCGTAATGCTCGGCGTCCAACAGGCCCAGCGCGGTCACCTGCGGATCGGTGACCAGCTTGCCCTTGCGGTCGGCCACGATGGTGCACACGGCCGAGCCGTTGAACACCATGCGACGGCGATCGCGCAGGATTTCCGAATCCAGCCGGATCAGGCGCGGGCCGTCCTGGGCCAGCCGGCCGGTGGGCACGTGGTCGACCACCTCGGGCCCTTCGGGGAACAGCCGCACCATGGCGCCGTCCTCGACGATCTGGGTCTTCTCCACCCCCAGCGACTTGGCCAGGGCGCAATGCTCGCGCACGTGCCGCGCCTCGCCATGCACCGGCACCACCATTTCGGGGCGCACCAGCTTCAGCAGGGTTTCCAGCTCGTCGCGCGCGGGGTGGCCCGACACGTGGATGAACTCGTCGCGGTCGGTCACCACCTCGCAGCCCTGGCGCACCAGCTCGTTCTGGACGCGGAAGATGGCCTTTTCGTTGCCGGGAATGACGCGGGACGAAAACAGCACCGTGTCGCCCTTGCCCAGCTTGACATAGGGGTGGTCGTTGGCGGCGATGCGGGCCAGCGCAGCCCTGGGCTCGCCCTGGCTGCCGGTGCAGATATAGACCACCTTGTCCGCCGGCAGATGCTGGGCGTCGTGGTCGGTCAGGAACGGGGCGATGTCCTTGAGGTAGCCCAGCTCGCGCGCCGCCTTTTCGATGCGCCACAAGCTGCGCCCGACCAGGGCGACCGAGCGGCCGTTGGCCTCGGCGGCAAGGGCGATGCTTTCGACGCGGGCCACGTTGGTGGCAAAGCAGCCGACGGCGATGCGGCCGTCGAACCGCCCCAGCAACTCGATCAGATTGGCGCGAACCTCGGCCTCGGAGCCGGAATGGCCGCGGGTGAAGACATTGGTGGAATCACCCACCACCGCCAGCACGCCTTCGTTCCCCAGCCGCCGCAGTGCCTCGGTGTCGGCCGGGCCGGAAATCAGCGGGTCGGGGTCCAGCTTCCAGTCGCCGGTATGCACCACCGTGCCAGCCGGCGTGCGGATGGCCAGGGTGGTGGGCTCGGGGATGGAATGGGTCATCCCCACCATCTCGATGTTGAACGGCCCCACATCGAAGCGCGAACCCGGCGCGAACGCATGCACCGGCACGGTGTTCTGCAGACCGACCTCGTGCAGCTTGCCCTTCAACAGGGCGGCGGCGAACGGCGTGGCATAGACCGGGCAACGCAGGCGTGGCCACAGGTAATGCACGGCCCCCAGATGATCCTCGTGGGCGTGAGTCAGCACGATGCCCACCAGATCGTCGGCGCGCTCGGCAATCCACGCCGGGTCGGGCATCACCACGTCGATCATGGGCATGGAATCGTCGCCGAAGGTGACGCCCAGATCCACCATCAACCACTTACCGTCGAACCCGTACAGGTTCAGGTTCATGCCGATCTCGCCCGCCCCACCCAGGGGCAGGAAAAACAGCTCTCCCGAGCCGGCCGTCTTTTTCTTCGCCATTCAGCCCTTCCGCGCGTTGCGCCGGTGGATTTCCAACAGGCCCCGCAGGGTCAAGTCGGGGTCAAGCCGGTCGATGACCTTGGTCGCCTCGGCGAACAACGGCGCCAGTCCGCCGGTGGCGACCACCAGCATTTCCGAGCCGAACTCTTCCTGGATACGTTTCACCAAACCCTCGATCAGTCCCACATAGCCCCAAAAGATGCCCGATTGCATGGCCGGCACGGTGGCCTTGCCGATCACCGTGCGCGGCCGTCCGATGGCGACGCGCGGCAGCTTGGCGGCCGCCATGTGCAGGGCCTCGAGCGACAGGTTGATGCCGGGCGATATGGCGCCGCCGCAATAATTGCCGTCCGCGTCCACCACGTCGAAGGTGGTGGCGGTGCCGAAATCGATCACGATCATCGGCCCCGGATAACATTTGTGGGCGGCCACCGCGTTCACCAAGCGGTCGGCCCCCACTTCCTCGGGGCGGTCCAGCAGAATGTTGATGCCCAGGTTCACCCCTTCGCTGCCCACCACCACCGGGTCGCAATCGAAATAGCGGCGGCACAGCGTTTTCAGGCTGAACACCATGGCCGGCACCACGCTGGCGATGATGGCTGCGTCGATGTCTTCGCGGCGCATTCCCTCGATGGTCAGCAATTGCATCAGCCAGACGCCCAATTCGTCGGCGGTGCGGTCGGTGTCGGTCGAGGCGCGCCATTCACCACGCACCTGTTCGCCGTCGAACACGGCGAAGACGATGTTGGTGTTACCGGCATCGATGGCGAGAAGCATGGGAAGTCTCCTTACCGGGACGTGGCGGTTTCAGGAGGGCGGCCACCGTCCGGAAAATACACATCTCCGGCCAGGATGCGCCGAAGTCCATGGGAGGGCTGATCCAAAAGCAGAGCGCCCTCGGCGTCAAGCCCGGCGAACAGCCCGGTCAGGGTATCGTTTTCCAGGCGAACCACCACCGGCTCGCCCACCCCCCGGGCACGGTGCAGCCACGCCTCGCGAATGGGAGCGAAACCATCGCGCCGCCACTCGCCCACCAGCGGCCCCAGGGCAGCGGCAAAGGCGGCCAGCACATCGGTGTCGCTG
>DATGXU010000112.1:0-13069 GCA_035298685.1 Magnetospirillum sp.
GCTGCCGCCGAGGCCGAGGCTCCGGCCGTCGTCCAGGCCGAGGCCGAGGTGGTCGCCGCTACCGAAGGCGCCGAGCCTGCGGCTGACGCCAAGCCGAAGCGCCGCGCCGCCAAAAAGGCCGCCGAGCCCAAGGTCAAGGAAGAGGGCAAGGAGAAGCCCGCCGCCAAGACCCGCACGCGCGCCAAGAAGGCCGAGGCCGCCGAAGGTGAAACCGCTGAACCGAAGGCCAAGAGCCGCTCGCGCAGCAAGAAGCCGGTAGCCGCCGAGGCCGAAGCCATTCCGGCCGAGCCGTCGGTCGTCGAACCCGCGCCCGAGGCCCCCGCCCCGGCGGCGGTCGAGACCCCGGTGGAAGCCGAGGCTCCGGAGGCCGCCGAAACGGCGACCGCAGCCGAGCCCACCCCGGCTACCGAGGCCCAGGAAGAGGCCCCCGCCCCGGCCCGTCCGGCCCGCAAAGGCTGGTGGAACAAGCTGCTGTCCTAGTATCCACGGCGTAACCAACAGCCCCCGTCGGGAAACCGGCGGGGGCTTTTCTTTGACAGGGTGCGGAACCGCGTAGATGGCCGTGTCAAGCACGGCCATGACGAAAGGGGCGAACGGGGCCGTAGGCCGAGTTTTTCCGTAGCCTACTGAATTCGGCCATGCGCGGGCACTCGCTCTTTGTGCACTGCGGCAAGAAAAGTGGTTAGGGCTTTACCACTTTCCGGGTGGCGGCGATGGTCAGACACTGTCCGGTCGCGCGACTGACATGGCGCGGTGTCGGGGGTGGCGGCATGGCATTCCTCTCGCCCTGCCCGCCTTGGGCAACGGCTAACCCTTTGACCATGCAAAAAAAAGCCCCAGCCGAAGCTGGGGCTCAAGTTTAGGGAGGAAACGTCCAAGAAAGGCAGCAAAGGATGTCCGAGGACGTTCCGTTTGCTGCAGTGCAATAGATACGGACTTGGGACGGCGCTTGCAAGGGAAAAAGCATGCTGAAGTGATAGGCCATCACCAAAATGGCGGATTTTCTGGCCTTCAGAGGTATGCAGGTCTGGCATGAGTGGCAGGTGCGGTGGCAGTGGCACACGGCATGCATGAAATGCCCCGCAATTGGGTCACTCGGGATCGGATCGAGCCAGCCATGACGGGGTATTGGAAAAGGCTTTTGGTGGCGGCGATGCTGCTCCTGACCGGGGGCGGTGTGGCGAATGCCATGCCCCCCGCCTTGCCGACCCAGGCATTGTGCGCCTCGGAAACCGCCAAGGCCGAGCTGGCCTACGGCATTCCGTCGCAATTGCTGGACGCCATCTCGCTGGTGGAATCCGGGCGCTACGACCCTGAGAGCAAGGCAACTCTTGCCTGGCCGTGGACGGTGATGGCCGAGGGAGAGGGAAGATATTTCCCCACCAAGGCCGAAGCGGTGGCCGAGGTGAAGCGGTTGAAGGCGCGCGGCGTCAAGAACATCGACGTGGGCTGCATGCAGGTGAACCTGATGTACCACGGCCAGTCCTTCGGCTCGCTGGAGGAGGCATTCGAGCCCGCCACGAACGTCGGCTACGCCGCACGCTTCCTCAAGGGGCTTTACGCCTCGACCAATCATTGGCCGACCGCGGCATCGTACTACCACTCCCAGACCCCCAGCCTGGCTGCGAACTATCGCGAAAAGCTGATGAAGGTGTGGAGCGCCGGCGGCAGCCGCAACGCCATCGCCTCGCTCAGCCCCGTCGGGCCGCAACGGCCGCAATTGCAGCCAACCCAGGGGCCGAAGCCGATCACGTCGCCTCGGGTCCAGCAGGCGCGCGAGGATTGGCAGAACGCCCGCGCCGCCGGGCAGGACGAAGCCCGCGCCATCGCCAGCGCCTATCGCCAGGCCCGCATGCTGGAGTATCAGATGCGCCGCAACCGCATGGTGGAGGCCCGGCAGGCGATGCGATGACGGCCGCTTGACCAGGGCGGCAGGCAGCCTACTTTGAAACCATGACACAGCACCTGCCCCCTCCCCCCGCCGCCGCCACCGACTGGGCTTGGTTCCTGGACGTGGATGGCACGCTGATCGAGATCGCGCCGACGCCCTCGGCCGTCGTCATGCCGGAAGAGTTGCCCCCCTTGCTGCAACGGCTGTCCGACGCCCATGGCGGTGCGCTGGCGCTGATCTCGGGGCGGACGCTCGACAATTTGCGGCAATTGGTCGCCCCGTTCGATCCGCCCGCCGCAGGGCTGCACGGTCTGGAATGGCGGGGCGTCGATGGTGTGGCCCGCCAGGTGGAGGCGCCCCCGGGGCTCGACGACATCCGTCGCCGGGTATCCGCCGACGCCCAGCAATTCGTCGGCCTGCTGCTGGAGGACAAGGAGCGGGCGGTGGCGCTGCATTACCGTCAGGCGCCGGAACTTGCCGATCATGTGGCCCGGATCACCCGTGCGGCGGTGGCGAACCACCCCGGATTCGATCTGGTGGCCGGCAAGATGGTGGTGGAGATCAAGCCCAAGGGGGTGGACAAGGGCAGTGCCGTGGCCGCTTTCATGCAGGCTTCGCCCTTCGCCGGGCGCCGCCCCGTCTTTGTGGGCGACGACATCACCGACGAAGACGGTTTCGCCGCCGCCAACCGCCTGGGCGGTGTGTCGGTGCTGGTGGGGCCGGCGCGGGAAACCGCCGCCCAGTACCACCTGCCCGACATCCAGGCCTGCCTGTCATGGCTGGCGACGGCGGCCGGCACCATCTGGCTGCCGCAGATGGGTGAAGGCGCCGACTGACGCCGGTCGGCCGCTGATATGACTCGCCGCAGGCGCCGTGGCCGACCGGCAAGCCCGAGCGGCGCCTGAGCCCCACCGTCTCGGCATGAACTGAGCCAACGGATCAGTTCAGCGGCCGGGCGGTATGACGCCAGGCGGCGATGATCAGATGGGCACGCCGGCCAACTGCTCGCGCAATTCGTTGCTCTTCTTGCGAATGTCGGTCAGGTGCGGGTTCAAGGCCAAAGCGGCGTCGAAAGCCTTCAACGCGCCTTTCCTGTCCTCCAGCTCCAACAAAATGCGGCCCAGCCCGGCCAAAGCGCCGAAGTGACGGGGCTCCAGCGCCAGCACGTGCTCGATGTCGACCACCGCCTGGCCGTATTCGTCGCGCAGATAATGGACCGTGGCGCGCAGGTTCCAGCCTTCCACGTAGTTGGGGGCGATGGAAACCACCTGATCCAGCGCCGCCAGGGCATCTTCGGTGTGGCCGGAATGAACGGCTTCGGCCGCCTGCCTCATCAGCGCGTCCACCGTCTGCCGCCCCGATTGCGCCCAGACATGGCGGATGGTCACCTCGATCAGGTGCGCTTCCTCGTCGTCCTGGGTGGCTTGCAGCCGTTGAAACAGCGCATCCAGATTGGTGGGGCGGCCATCGCGCGCCGTCTGGTCGGTGGAGCACGACATACTCGCCCCCAACAGCATGACCAAGGCGACACAGACCAGTATGCGTTTCATGGCCGGCATATGGGCATGGGGCCGGGGCGGGCCAAGCCGGACGGTCTATGCCTGATGGAGATGCCGGATGGCGCCGGCGCCGGCACAAAAGAAAACCGCGCCTTCCCAGGTCGGGAAGGCGCGGCATCCTTCAAACGGCCGTGGGGCCGAAAGATCAGCCCTGGCGGGCCTTGAAACGGGGGTTCGTCTTGTTGATGACGTACACCCGGCCCTTGCGGCGAACGATGCGGCAGTTCTTGTCGCGCAGCTTGGCCGACTTCAGCGAGTTGCGAATCTTCATGGTCCACTTCCTATGCGCCAGTGTGGTGATTTTGAAGTGTGCGTCGCCCCCGCCAACTTCAAAATCACCACACGAATTCAACAACAAAACAGCGCCCCGCCGGTCCCAGGCCTTCGCTACGCGATGGTTTGGGGCGAGGTGCCGGGTCGCCATCGGCTTCCCGGAGGTAAAATCCGGGGTGCGCGACCGGAGGCGGGGAAAATACGCAAACCAGGGGGACGAGTCAACACGCTGGTTGGGATTTTTTTTAGGGTTTTCCCTCAACCCCTTGGGGCTGCGTCGGCGCGGGGTCCCTGCTATATTGTCAGCATGCTGCATTTCACCCCGCTTGACCAGCCCGAACCGGCGCCTTTCGAACGCATCGACGGCCGCGACGACGCCGACATGCTGCTGATCTGCGATCATGCCTCGGCGGTGATTCCGTCCCACTACGCCGAGCTGGGGCTGGCCACGGCCGATCGTTTTGCCCATGTGGCGTGGGATATCGGCGCCGCCGAGGTAACGCGCGGCCTGGCGCGGCGCCTGGGCTGTCCGGCGGTGTTGGGGGGCGTCAGCCGTCTGGTGATCGACTGCAACCGCCAGCCGGGCGATCCCAGCTCGATCCCCGCCAATTCCTGCGGCGTGCCGGTGCCGGGCAACGCCAACCTCGACGAGGCCGAGGCCGACGCCCGTGCCGAGCGTTGGTTCTGGCCCTATCATCAGGAAATCGGCACCCAATTGGCCCATCTGTTCCGGCGCGGCACCGTGCCGGCCATGGTGTCGGTGCACAGCTTCACCCCGTGCATGGGATCGGCCGCCCGGCCGTGGCATGTGGGCGTGCTGTCCAATCGCGACGTGCGCATGTCCGAACCGGTGCTGCGCGCGTTGCGGGCCCGGCCGGATCTGGTGGTCGGCGACAACCAGCCCTATTCGGCGCGCGAGATCAATTATACCCTGGACACCCACGCCGGCGCCGCCGGCCTGCCGCATGTGTCGTTCGAGATCCGCCAGGATCTGGTGGCCGACGCCCCCTCGTGCGCGGCCTGGGCCGATCTGCTGGCCGAGGTCTTGGCCCCGGTGCTGGCCGATCCCGCCCTGCGCCGCGTTCAGGTATTCTAAACCCCCTACAGCGTGATGCCCAAAATGCGCATCACGCTGTAGCTTTCATGATTCACCCTCGCCGGGCGCGCGCCTCAGATTAAAGGCGCGTTGCTCTACAGCGACATTTGACGCTGGTGCAACTGGATGTTGATGTCCAGTTCCTTGACCACCTGATCCAGCGTGGTGATGCCGCGCTCTTCCAGCATCTCGATCTGACGCAGCAGCACGGCGGCGGTGACGATGGCGTCGCCCAGCGCGGTGTGGCGGTCGGTGATCTCAATGCCGAAGCGGTCGCAGATGCTGTCCAGGGAATGGCCTGCCTCGGCGCCGTCCAGGAAGCTGGACAGCATCATGGTGTCCAGCACCGGATTGTCGAACTTGCACCCGTAATCCCGTTCGCGCATGCGCAGGAACTTCAGGTCGAAGGCGGCGTTGTGGGCCACCAGCACGGAATCGGACGCATAGGCCTTGAACTGCGGCAGCACCACGCCCAGCGGCGGCTTGTCCTTGGCCATTTCGTCGGTGATGCCGTGGAACTTGATGCTTTCGAGCGGAATCGGGCGTCCGGGATTGACGATGCGGTTGAAGCTCTCGCCCGAAAGGATGCGGCCGTTGACCACACGGACGGCGCCGATCTGCACGATCTGGTCGCCTTGGCTGGGTTGCAGGCCGGTGGTTTCGGTGTCGAACACCACGAAGGTCAGGGTGCGCAGCGGCTGCTTGCCGCGTTCGCCGATGTCGCGGGTGTTGTCCAGCAGCCCCAGGTCATAGAATTCCGGTCGGGTGGGCAGGACATTGGCGCGGCTTTGCAGACGCACCTCGACACCCTTGCGCATGGGCAGCTGCAGCCACGACCGGCCTGAGCGGTGTTCCTGACGGATGCCGTCGCCGGCGTGGTGGATCAGCACGTCGCGCACCGTCATGCCGCCCAGCGACGGCAGCTTCCTGGACAGCCAGCTTTCCAGCGCCGGCTTGGCGGCGGTGGCGCCGCCCCAACCCACCTCAAGCCAGCATTCCTCGTCGTCGGCGGTGGCCGCGAGGTCGATTTCAGCCAAACCGAAGCGTTCGGAAATCTGCCGAATCAATGCCTCCACCGCCAGCGCCAGCGAGTGGGAATCGGCATGCAGCCAGATGGGCAGGCCGGTGACCGAAACCTTCAGCTCGTCGCCCTCGAAGCGGTGGGCGACCAGGCCGAAGAAATCGCCGGAATGCAGGTCGGCCATGGGCCACCATTCGGCCAGGGCGCGCTGATAGCCGGCGGTGACACGCTTGACCGCCTTTTCGATGGTTTCCGCTTCCTGGGCGACGATGGCCGGGTTGTCGGCCGCCACGCGCAGGCGCAGCAGCGGCGTTTCCAGTTCCTCGGCCACCGCCCGCAGCAAGGCGTCGCGTCGGCCCAGGGCCGCCACCTGGGGGCCGGCGTCGACCATGGTCACCACGTAGCCGGTGGCTTCGCCCTCGACGCCGCGGATCAGCGTCATGCGGGCCTGCAGCAGCATGCGCCCGTCGGCGGTGCCGGCCAGGAACGGGGTGCCGCGTCCGGCCAACTCCTCGCGGTGGGTCAGCATTTCCATCATGTGGATGACCGCATCACGGGCCACCGTCTCGAACAGCGAACGCCCCAGGCCCAGCTGCCCAGCCTCGGCCAGCATGTCCATGGCCACCGAATTGTACAGCACCACCTGGTGGCGAAGGTTGCACACCACCACGCCTTCGTGCAGGTCGTTGAGGATGGCGGCCAGGCGTGCGGCGTTTTCCTCGGATTTGGCGGTGGCGCGCTCCAGGCCGTCGGACAAGTCCTTGCGCAGGGCCGCCAGCTTGGAAGTCAGGCTGTTCACCGCCTCGGGCAGCGGCGAAAGAATGGCGTATCGCTCTGGGTCGATCCCCTCGCGGGTGCTGCCGTGGATCAGCGCGCGGGTGTCGGCGGCCATGCGCTTGATCCGCCGCACCACCAGGAAGTCGACCACCTTCCAAGACAGGGCGAACATCACGGCGGCGCCGGCCAGCGCCACCATGGCCAATGCGTTCAGCTTTTCCTGGGTGGCCGCCTCTTGCGACAGGGCGTAGAGAGCGGCGGCGATGACGGCCACGTTTGCGAGAAAGGCGGCCAACAGCCAGGGGAAGGGGCCCCGCCACTTGTTCGGCACGGATAGTCTCCTCGGACCTGTTCGTTATGGTTCTTATTGTCAACAGGGTACTTGGCGCGGTGCGCCCGGCGGAAGCGCGAGCCGCCGCCGGGCGCACCGTTGCCATGATCAACAGGCATAGCCATCATGCATTAACGCCATCCCTCCGCACAAGGGGGCGACGAGGAGAACGCGTCAGACGGCCAGGCCGGTGCGACCGGAGATCACGGAGAGAGCGGCCGAGACCCGCAACAAGGCGGATGGCAAAAGGGCACGGAAACCAACGTTCCCGTGCCCTTTTGCCATCCGGAACCCATGCCGATGGGCGACTGGTCAGAGCCCCATCTTGGCGGCGATGATGGCTGCCTGCGTCCTGTTCTCGACGCCCAGTGCGCGCAGGATGGCCGTAACGTGGAGTTTCACGGTGATTTCGGCCAGATCCAGATCACGGGCGATTTCCTTGTTGCTCTTGCCCTGGCGCAACATGGACAGCACATCGCGTTGACGAGGCGTCAGCGCCTGCCGCAGCAGTTCAGCATCCCCGTTGTTGATGCCCCCTGCCCCTTCGGACACGTCCAGGCCGGGGCTGATGAAGGTTTCGCCGGTCAGGACCAGCCGGATCGCTTCCAGCATCGACGCGCTGGGCGAGGATTTGGTGATGTATCCGCGCGCACCGCTATCCAGGGCCCGGCGCACGTCGCTGGGTTGCTCCGAGGCAGAAACAACCACAAGATGCAGATCGGGAGACGCGCGCTTCAGCGCCTCGATCCCCGAAAACCCATCCATGCCGGGCATGTTCAGGTCGATCAGACCGACCGTGATCGCACTGTCAGCGCGAATTGCCGCCAACGCCTGAACGTAATCCGACGCTTCGATCACGTCGAGAGGGCCATCAGCAAGACTTTCAAGCACCAGCCGCACGCCCTCTCGGAAAAGGACATGATCATCGGCGAGCAGGACCTTCATTCCAAGCACCCCCATTGCACGGACCAATGGTCACCCTCTGCCCCCGTCCGCACTTTACACATACTCACAATCCGCTCGCAATACAGGAAATTCCATTTTCGATGGCACACCGCCGCCTCTCCGCTAACGAATTATTTCCCATGCGCAAATATAGTGGAAGCAGGTCAACAGAGGAGAACATCACCTTGGCACGCAAGCCGCCCATACAGGTCGGTGACCGTTTCGTAAAGACTGGCAACCATCAAACTGCTGTTTGGGTTGTGTCAAAAATATTCCAACTTCCAACAGAACCTGCGCACGCGCATCTTATGAAAGAGGGAACCGGAAAAGAAACACTAACGATTTCACTTCCCACCCTCTCGGACAGCCACTACTTCAAACGCGCATGACGGCAGCTTCGGTGAGGCGGCGGACACCGCCTCACCGAAGCTGATTTTTCAATTATAGCGCGAGAAGATGAAGCGCGCGATGCCATTTATGTCATCGCGTCGAAATGTGGGACAGCCCAGGCCGCCAAGATCGCCGATCTCGGCGTCGGTGGCGACGGCAACCACCGATGGGTGGTCGGGGGCCAGCATGGGCTTGCCCAGCGCGGGGTCCCAGACCTCGATCTTGTCGTGACCGGCGAACTTGAACCCTTCGACCAGCAACAGATCGACGCCGCCAACCAGGGCGGCGAACTCCGTCAGCGACGGCTCCGGCGCGGGGGCGAACTCGCGCATCAAGGCGAACCGGCGCGGCAACGCCGCCAATACCTGATGCGCGCCGGCGGCAGCCAGCGCCCGGCTTTCATCGTCACCCACCGCCGGATTGTGGTGGGTATGCTTGATGGTGGCGACCTCTAGACCAAGGCGCACCAGGGCGGGGACAAGGCGGATCAGCAGCGTGGTCTTGCCGCTGCCGCTCCATCCGGCGATGCCGAAGATGTTCATGCCACAGCCTAAGCAGAGGTCCCGCGCCTGCGCAAGCAGACCCTTGCCTTCAAGCCGGGAACAGCCTTAGCGGACGACCCCGGCGGCGCGCCACAGCTTGTTCAGCGTGCCGTCCCGCTCCATGCCGGCCAGCAGACGGTTGACCGTATCCACGTCGATGGGGCCGCCGCGCCTGACCAGGACGCGATGATTGTACCGCTGGTCATAGCGGTCCGACACCAGCAGGCGGTCGCGCGCACCGGGATTGCGGGCCAGATAGGACCAAAGATAGGCGTCGGTGACCACCGCCACGTCCATGCGGTCGGCCAACACCATCTCGATGCTCGAGCGATGGTTGTTCACCGTCTTCATGCCCCAGGTCTTGACCAGCGCCTCGGGGTCGGCGACGTAATTGGCGAAGCCGTAGTGATAACCGAGAATGCCGACGATGCGCTTGCCCTTTAGGTCGTTGAACCATTCCTGGCCGCGCCCGTCCTTGGCCGGCGCGATGTAGACCTCGCCGCCTTGCAGGAAGACGTTGGAGAAATCCACCGCGGCCCCGCGGGCCGTCCACTCCCATTCGGGGCTTTCAAAGAAGATCAGGTCGAAATGGCCCTCGGCCACGTCGGCATAGCGGCGCCGGGCCGAGGTGGCGACAAAGCGGAATTCGTACTTGGATTGGGCCTTGTTGAGGGCGTCGATCATATCGAGCGCCAGCCCCTTGGGCTGCGCATTGGCATCGGGGTCGACGAAGGGCGGAAAATCGTAGCCGCCGACACGAACGATCTCCGCGGCTTCGCACCGCACCGAGAGTACGCCGCAGACGATCACCAGGGCGGCGACAATTTTTCCAAGCACCGCATTGACTCCCAGAGAACCTTCAACCCCTGAGCGGGATTGAAACCTATTTGCGCGCTGCCGTCCAGGCCGGTCGCCGCGCCCGCACGCCCAAAAAGACAACGGCCCCGGTCTTCCCCAGACCGAGGCCGTTTTTGGGCGTCCGGCGACCTTATTCCTCGCTGCTGGCCCCAAGGGCCTTGGCGAGATCAAGGACGCGCTTGCGAACCTGCGGATCGGTGATGCGGTAATATGCACGCACCAGTTCCAGGGTTTCGCGCTTGGTCATGGGATCGGCCTCGAACATCGAGGGCTCTTCCGCCAGGCCCGAGATCAGGCGGGGCGACAACGCCTCGACCTCTTCGGACATGTCGTCGAAGAAAAAGCTGACCGGAACGTCAAGCACGCGCGACAGGTCGAACAGACGCGACGCGCCCACGCGGTTGGCCCCGCGTTCGTACTTCTGCACCTGTTGGAAGGTCAGGCCCAGGGCCTCACCCAGCTTTTCCTGACTCATCCCCAGCAGGGTGCGGCGCAGGCGTACACGCCCCCCCACATGGACGTCGATCGGATTGGGCTTACCCGACGGCGTCCGGCCACGGCTGGAATGGCGACGGTTGGTGGTTTTTTCGGCCAGTTTGGCTGTAGCAGTCATCGATATATCCTGTAGCACAACGCCCCAGTTGCATGTTGTCATAAAACGACATCGGCAGGCAACTACTTGTTGTGAGTTCATCGATAATTACATGGCGATAGCCAATTAGGCATGGGTAGGTACTCCCGCCAAAAGTGCGAACACTTATGACCAATTGAGAATTACCAAAGACCATGTGCTTCAGTTGAGAACAATTCGCAAATAATCGCTTCGGCACATGAAGGAATTAACCGAAACCGACTTGCAGGAATGCCGGGCCGCCGCCTATGCTTTCGTCTAAGGACAGGCCCGACAACAACGAATGGCATATGCCTTTCGGTTGAATTACAACAGCAGGCGGACGATATGACGAAGCGGAAACTCATCACCGTCGATGGCAACGAGGCCTGCGCCTCGGTCGCTTATCGTGTCAGCGAAGTGGCTGCCATCTATCCGATCACCCCGTCATCCACCATGGGCGAGCTGGCCGACCAGTGGGCGGCCGACGGCAAGCCCAACCTGTGGGGCGCGGTTCCCGACGTGGCCGAGATGCAGCACGAAGGCGGCGCCGCCGGCGCCGTGC
The DNA here is from genome assembly GCA_035298685.1 of Magnetospirillum sp. Taxonomy (GTDB): domain Bacteria; phylum Pseudomonadota; class Alphaproteobacteria; order Rhodospirillales; family Magnetospirillaceae; genus Magnetospirillum. Next base: position 10,859 of record DATGXU010000112.1, read on the forward strand.
ACGGCGCGTTGCAGGCCGGCGCGCTGGCGACCACCTTCACCGCCTCGCAGGGCCTGCTGCTGATGATCCCCAACATGTACAAGATCGCGGGCGAGCTGACCGCGTTCACCATGCATGTGACGGCCCGCACCATCGCCACCCATGCGCTCTCGATCTTCGGCGATCATTCCGACGTGATGGCCTGCCGCCAGACCGGCTTCGCCATGCTGGCCGCCGGCAGCGTGCAGGAAGCCCACGACATGGCCGCCATCGCCCATGCGGCGACGTTGAAGGCGCGGGTGCCGTTCCTGCACTTCTTCGACGGCTTCCGCACCTCGCACGAGGTCGCCAAGATCGAGGAGCTGACCGACGGCGACCTGCGCCATCTGCTGGACGAGGAGCTGATCACCGCGCACCGCCACCGCGCGCTGTCGCCCGACCATCCGGTGCTGCGCGGTTCGTCGCAGAATCCCGACACCTTCTTTCAGATGCAGGAAGCGCGTAACCCCTGGTACCAGGCCTGTCCCGGCATCGTCCAGGACACCATGGACGCCTTCGCCAAGCTGACCGGCCGCACCTATAAGCTGTTCGACTATCACGGCGCCGCCGATGCCGAGCGCGTGATCGTCATCATGGGCTCGGGCGCCGAGACCGTGCACGAAACCGTGGATCATCTGAACGCCCAAGGCGCCAAGCTGGGCGTGGTCAAGGTGCTCCTGTACCGGCCGTTCTCGGTGGATGCGCTGGTGGCGGCGCTGCCGCCGTCGGTGCGCGCCATCGCCGTGCTGGACCGCACCAAGGAAGCCGGCGCCATCGGCGAGCCGCTGTATCTGGACATCGTCGCCGGCCTGGCCCAGGCCAAGGCCCAGGGGCTGCGCGCCGCCGCCGCCGACCCGGTGGTGGTGGGCGGCCGCTATGGGCTGGCCAGCAAGGAATTCACCCCCGCCATGGTCAAGGCGGTGTTCGACGAGCTGGCCCAGGCCAAGCCGCGCCATCCCTTCACCGTCGGCATCAACGACGACGTCAGCGGCCTGTCGCTGGCGGTGGACGACCATTTCCACCTGCCGCACGGCCCGGTCAAGCGCGCCCTGTTCTTCGGCCTGGGCGCCGACGGCACCGTGGGCGCCAACAAGAACTCCATCAAGATCATCGCCGAACAGGCGGGGTTCTACGGCCAGGGCTATTTCGTCTACGATTCCAAGAAGTCGGGCGCGGTGACCATCTCGCACCTGCGCTTCAGCCCCGAGCCGATCCGCAGCGCCTATCTGCTGGACGAGGCCGATTTCGTCGCCTGCCACCACTTCGTGTTCCTGGACAAGTACGACGTGCTGGAACATGCCGCCCACGGCGCCAAGTTCCTGCTGAACTCGCCCTATTCCAAGGACGAGCTGTGGGACCACCTGCCGCGCGAGGTGCAGCAGGTGATCATCGACAAGCAGATCGAGGTCTACACCATCGACGCGCGCAGCGTGGCCTTGGCCGCCGGCATGGGCCAGCGCATCAACACCATCATGCAGACCTGCTTCTTCGCGCTGTCCGGCGTTCTGCCCAAGGACGAGGCGATCAAGCACATCAAGAAGGCCATCGAGAAGACCTACGGCCGCAAGTCGGAAAAGCTGGTGGCGAAGAACTTCGCCGCGGTGGATCAGGCGCTGGAACATCTCGAGCGCGTGACGGTGCCGGCCACGGTGACCGCCACCCGCACCCGCCCCGCCTTGGTGCCGGCCGAGGCGCCCGACTTCGTCCAGCGGGTCACCGCCATGATGCTGGCCAACAAGGGCGACCTGTTGCCGGTGTCGGCCTTCCCGCCGGACGGCACCTGGCCCACCGGCACCGCCAGCTTCGAGCGCCGCAACATCGCCGCCGAGATCCCGGTGTGGGACACCGGCGTGTGCATCCAGTGCAACAAGTGCACCCTGGTCTGCCCGCACGCCGCCATCCGCGCCAAGGTGGCCGACCCCGCCAACATGGACAAGGCGCCGGCCTCGCTGAAGCATGTTCCTTATAAAGGCGGCGAGTTCAAGGGGGCGGAATACCTGCTGCAGGTGGCGCCCGAGGACTGCACCGGCTGCACGCTGTGCGTCAAGGTGTGCCCGGGCAAGGACAAGAAAGACCCGTCCCGCGTGGCGCTACGCATGGCCGACAAGCAGGACATCCTGGCCGGCGAAAAGGACAATTGGGCGTTCTTCCACGCCCTGCCCGAGGCCGACCGCACCGTGCTGACCCAGCCGA
>DATGXU010000113.1:0-12565 GCA_035298685.1 Magnetospirillum sp.
GCCGCCCCCGTCAACGTCAGCAACGCCACCACCACCTGCCACAACCGCATCATCCGCTCCGAACGCCGTGTCGCGCCCATGTTAGCAGAGCGAACAGCGTCACGGCTGCCATCTGATGCGCCGCCGCCGCCGCGACCGGCACCGCCATCACCAGGGTGACGATCCCCAGCCCCACCTGAACCCATGCGGCGGCGGCGGCGATGGTCATCCGACGCGACAGCCCGGCAGGCAGGCGGGCGTGGCGGCTCCACAGTGCCGCCAGGGTCAGGCAGGCCAGCACGGTCAGGGCCAGCACCCGATGGACGTATTGCACCGCCGACGGGTTTTCGACCGCGTTCAGCCAGCGTGGACGCAGCGCCAGACCCTCGGGCGGGAACAGGGCGCCGTCCATCAGCGGAAAGGTGTTGTGCAGATGGCCCGCATGCAGCCCGGCAACGAAGGCGCCCCAGGTGATGGCGACCAGCGTCAGCGCCATCAGCCCGTCCAGCAGGCGGCGGGCGGCACGGGCGTCGGTGGTGGGCGCGGCGGCGGGAACCAGCAGGTCCAGCGCCGTCCACAGCAGCGCCGCCAGGATGACCAGCGCCAGGACCAGATGCAGGGCCAGGCGGAAATGGCTGACCTGCGGCTGGTCCGCCAGCCCGCTGGCGACCATGAACCAGCCGGCGGCGCCTTGCAGACCGCCCAGCGCCAGGATCATCCCCAGGCGCAGGGCGAGCCGGCGCGTCACCGCGCGGCGGACAACGAAAACGGCGAGCGGCAGGGCAAAGGCCAGCCCGATCAGCCGCCCCCACAGGCGATGCACGTATTCCAGCCAGAAAATGCTCTTGAAGCCCGCCACGTCCAGGCCGGCGTTGACCAGGCGGTACTCGGGCGATTGGCGGTAAAGGGCGAACGCCTCGTGCCATTGGGCATCGCTGAGGGGCGGCAAGAGGTGGTGCGGGTTCCATTCCACCATGGACAGGCCCGAACCGGTCAGACGGGTCAGCCCGCCCAGGGCGACCATGATCGCCACCATGGCGGCGACGCACAGCAGCCACACCGCCAGCGGCCGGGCGGCGGGACGGGGCAGGATGGCGGAAGGGTCGTGCATGACGGCGTTTCCCCTGGGCTGCGCCCCATATGGGCATGGCGCGCGCGTGCGGCCAGCGAGACGAAAGGGCCGGGTTCCCAGCCGGCGGTCCCCGTGTTAGCGTTGCCGACCTGCGGTGATCGCCGCTTGCCAATCTCCCATCCCTATCCAATCTCGATGGTATTGCACGGAGGGTTCCTGATGTCCGACACGCTTGCCCTGCTGGAGAGCCTGGTGGCCAAGGCGAAGTCGGCCGGTGCCGATGCGGCGGATGCCGTGCTGATCGATTCCATCTCGGTGTCGGTGGGATGGCGGCTGGGCAAGCTGGAACGGCTGGAACGCTCGGAAAGCGGTGACGTGGGCTTGCGGGTGCTGCTGGGCAAGCGTCAGGCCATGGTGTCGTCGTCGGACCGATCGAGTGCGGCGCTGGACGAATTGGTGGAACGCGCCGTCGCCATGGCGCGCACCGTGCCCGAAGACCCCTATGCCGGGCTGGCCGATGCCTCGCAGCTGGCGCGCAGCTTTCCCGATCTCGATACCTGCGACGCCGCCGAGCCTTCGGCCGAGCATCTGCTGGACATGTGCAAGCGGGCCGAGGATGCCGCCCGCGCCGTCGACGGGGTGACCAATTCCGAAGGCGCCGACGCCGGCTGGGGTCGGTCGCAGGTGGCCTTCGTCGCCACCAACGGCTTCGCCCATTCCTATGCGGTGACCTCGGGGTCGTTGTCGGCGTCGGTGCTGGCGGGCGACGGCGCCAGCGGCATGGAACGCGACTACGATTATACCTCGGCGGTGCACATGGCCGATTTGCGCGACCCCGAGGATGTGGGGCACGAAGCCGGCCGCCGCGCCGTGCGCCGCCTGGGCGCCCGCAAGGTCAAGACCTGCCAGGTGCCGGTGGTGTTCGATCCCCGTGTCAGCCGTGGCCTGCTGGGCAGCCTGTCGGGCGCCATCAACGGCGCCGGCGTGGCGCGCGGCACCACCTTCCTGAAGGACAGCCTGGGCAAGCGGGTATGCGCCCCCGGCATCCGCATCGTCGATGATCCCCACCGGCGGCGCGGTCTGCGTTCGCGGCCCTGCGACGGCGAGGGTGTCGTCACCCGCCCGATGGCGGTGGTCGAGGACGGTATCCTCACCACCTGGCTGCTGGATTGCCGCTCGGCCCGGCAACTGGGCATGACCAGCACCGGCCATGCCAGCCGGGGCACCGCCTCGCCGCCCAGCCCGTCGGCCAGCAACCTGTATCTGGAAGCTGGGCCGGTGACGGTGGCCGAGATGGTGGGCGACATCGTTTCGGGCTTCTACGTCACCGATCTGTTCGGCCAGGGCGTCAACATGGTGACCGGCGACTATTCCCGTGGTGCCGCCGGTTTCTGGATCGAAGGCGGCGAGCTGGCCTATCCGGTGTCGGAAATCACCGTGGCCGGCAATCTCAGGGACATGCTGCTGAACCTCACGCCGGCCAACGATCTGGTGTTCCGCTATGGCGTCGATTGCCCCACCGTGCGGGTGGACGGCCTGACCGTGGCCGGGCGGTAGCCGCTTTTCCGCGCCTGGGGGGTTCGCAGCCGCGCCCGGCATCCCCATCTGCGGTGGAGGATGCCAATGGAGGCCGGTCATGCAGCTTTCCCAGGTTCAGCTCACATGGGCGCCGCGCCTGCTGAGCGTGCTGCGCGTGGTGGCGGCGCTGATGTTCCTGCAGCACGGCACCGCCAAATTGTTCGGCTTTCCCCATGTCCCCATGTTCGACGGGTTGCAATTGCTGTCGCTGATGGGCGTGGCGGGGGTTCTGGAACTGGCGGGCAGCGTGCTGCTGGCCTTGGGGCTGTTCACCCGGCCGGTGGCGTTCCTGCTGTCGGGGGAAATGGCCTTCGCCTATTTCATGGCCCATGCGCCGCGCGGGTTCTTTCCCATCCTCAACGGCGGCGAGCTGGCGGCGCTGTACTGCTTCGTCTTCCTGTTCATCGCCGCCGCCGGGCCAGGGCCGTGGAGCCTGGACAGGCACCGCTGACCAGCTTTCACTGCTTCCAGAAATTGGGCACGAACAGCACCAACAGCACGAACATTTCCAGGCGGCCGAACAGCATGCCGGCGGCCAGCAGCAGCTTGGCCAGGTCGGGCAGCGGGGCAAAGGTCGCACCGGGGCCGATGGCCTCGCCCAGGCCCGGCCCAAGGTTGGAAATGGCCGCCGCCGCCCCCGAAATGGCGGTCAGGAAATCCAGCCCCAGAAAGCCCAGCAGCATGGACAGCACGGCGAAGCCCAGCACGTAGACGAACAGAAAGCCCATGGCCGATTGCAGGATTTCTTCGGAAATGGGCTTGTGGTTGAAGCTGGGGATTTCGACGCCGTGGGGGCGCAGCAACTGGTGCAACTGCACCCGCGCGTTGGCGAACAGCAGGTTCAGCCGGAACACCTTGATGCCGGCGGTGGCCGAGCCGGCGCAGCCGCCGACGAAGGTCAGGAAGAACAGCACCGCCGCCGGCAGGCCGGTCCAGTCGCTGTAATCAATGGTTACCAGGCCGGTGCCGGTCATCACCGACACCACGGTGAACGTGCCATGGCGCAGTGCCGCCAGCGGATCAAGGCCGCGCTCGATCATCAGCCACAGCACCACCGCCAGGGCGCCCAGCGCCATCAGGCCCAGGTACCAGCGCACCTGCTGGTCGCCGATGATGGTCCGCCAGCGGCCTTTGGCGATCTGCGGAAACAGCAGATAGGGAATGCCGCCCAGCACCATGCCCACACAGGCGATCATGTCGATGGCGCCGCTGTTGAAGGCGCCCAGCGAGGTGTCGGTGGTGCCGAAGCCGCCGGTGGAAATGGTGCTCATGGCATGGACCAGCGCGTCGAAGCGGGGCATGCCGGCCAGCCACAACGCCAGCGCCAGCGCGGCGCTCAGGCTGACGTAGACGCCCAGAATGGTGGCGCCCACCCGCGCCGAGCGCCGCACGGCGCGGTCGCCCGCGGAACTGCCCTGCAGGCGGAACACCTGCATGCCGCCGATATTCAGCGTCGGCAGCACCGCCACCGCCATGACGATGACGCCGATGCCGCCCATCCAGTTCAGCAGCGCCCGCCACAGCAGCAGGCCGGGCGGCATGGTCTGCAAGCCGGCGATCACGGTCGAGCCGGTGGTGGTCAATCCGCTGGTGGCCTCGAACACCGCGTCCACCGCCGACAGGTGGGCGGGGCCGAACATCAGCGGCAGCGCCGCGAACAGGCACGGCGCCAGCCAGCCCAGCGCCGTCGCCAGATAGGTCTGACGCACGCTTAGGGTGCGGAATTCGCTTTGCGCGCCCAGCACCAGCCCCAGACCGGCCACGGCGGTGACGAAGGTCGAGATCAGGAATACCTGCCATTCGTCGTTGCCGGCGATCAGGTCGGCCGCCGCCGGCACCACCATCGAGGCGGCCAGCAGGCACAGGATGACGCCGACGATCTGCAGGACGGGGCGAAAGTCGATCATCGCCCTATTCCCGCCAGAACGATCGGGTGAACAGCACGATCACCGTGAACAATTCCAGCCGGCCCAGGATCATCTCGAACGCCATGATCCACTTGGCCGCCTCGGGAACCGATTTGTAATTGCCGGCGGGGCCGATGATCGGCCCCAGGCCCGGACCCACGTTGGACAGCGCCTGGGCCGAACCGGTGATGGCGCTGATCAGGTCCATGCCGGCCATCGTCAGCCCCAGGGCGAAGACGGCGAAGGTCAGGAAGAACACGGTGACGAAGCCCAGCACCGAATCCAGCACGCTTTGCGGCAGGCGGCGGTCGTTGAAGGCGACCACGAAGATGCCGCGCGGATACAGCAGCCGCTTCAGGTGCACGCCGGCCAGCTTGAACATCACCTCCCAGCGGAAGATCTTGACGCCGCCGGCGGTGGACCCGGTGCAGCCGCCGATGAACAGCAGGATGAAGAACACCGCCTGGGCGAAGCCGCCCCAGGCGTTGTAGTCGGTCGAGGCGAAGCCGGTGGTGGTGACCACGCTGACCACGTTGAAGGTGGCGTGGGTCAGGGCGTCGCCCGGCTCCATGTCGTTGTACGCCCATTGCCAGAACGCCAGCACCAGGGCGAAGAAGGCGACGAAATTCAGGAACCAGCGGATCTGGCTGTCCTTGAGGAACGGCCACTGCCGGTGCTTCCACGGCGTGATGAACAGGGCGAACGGCATGCCCCCCAGCAGCATGGCGCCGATGGCGACCCATTGGGTCGGCGCCCCCCATTTGGCCAGCGATTGGTCGGACGTGGAAAAGCCGCCGGTGCCCAGCGCGGCGAAGGCATGGCACACGGCCTCGAACACGGTCATGCCCGACGCCCACAGGGCCACGGCCGACACCGTGGTGAAGGTGACGTAGACCAAGCCGATCGAGGCAGCCACCTGGGCGATGCGCGGCTTGACCTTGTCGGTCTTGTCCGACGATTCCATCTTGAACAGCTGCATGCCGCCGATGCGCAGGATGGGCATGATCGCCACCGCCATGACGATGATGCCCAGGCCGCCCAGCCAGTTCAGCAGGGCGCGCCACAACAGGATGCCGCGGGGCGCGTCGTCCAGCCCCACGATCACGGTCGAGCCGGTGGTGGTGAAGCCGCTGGCCGCTTCGAACACGCCGTCGGCCACCGAAAGGTCCAGGCCGGAAAAGATGAACGGCAAGGCGGCGAAGCCCGACAGCAGGAACCATGCCATGGCCGTCAGCAGGAAGGCTTGGCGCGTGCTGAGGGGGCGATGGCTTGCCGGCTGCGCCCCCAGCGTCATGGCGGCGCCGATGAACATGCTGACCATGGCGGACACCGCGAAGACCCGCCAGTCGGGATCGCCCGAGACGGAATCCGCCAATGCCGGAATCCCCATGGCCGCGGCCAGGATGATCAGCAGGATGCCGTTGACGAAAATGACCGGCTTGAAGTCGATCACGCGAGTAGATACCCCCCCCGATGCCGAAAGGACTATTGGCGCGCTTCCGGCGGGCTGTCCAGCAAATCGTGGGGCCGTTATGATGGCGCCATGTCCAATCCGGCCTATCTCGACCTGCATGATGCGGGGGAATTGCGCGCCCGCGCCGACCGGGCGCTGGGCCGCCTGACCGCCTGCACATTGTGTTCCCGCCGCTGCGGCGCCGACCGGCCGGCCGGCATCCGCCGCGCCACCTGCCGGATTGGGGCGCAGGCGACAGTGGCCGGGTGGGGCGCCGCCCAGGCCGAGCCTTGCCTGGCCGGCGCCGGGGAAATTCTGTTTGCCGGCTGCAATCTGCGGTGTCTGGCGTGCTCGACCTGGCAAGCCAGTTGGGATGGCGCCGGCACCGCCATGGATGCCGAGGCGCTGGCCGGCCTGTTGCTGGACATGCAGGGGCGTGGCCACGGCGTGGTGATGCTGTCCAGCCCCAGCCACGTGCCGGCGCAGATCCTGGATGCGCTGTGGCGGGCGGCGGATCGCGGCTTTCGCGCCCGGCTGGCGTGGCAGACCGGCGGCTATGATTGCCTGGAAACGCTGGCGCTGCTGGCAGGCGTGGTCGATCTGTACGTGGCCGATTTCAAGCACGGCGACCCGGCGGCGGCACGGCTGTGCCTGGGGGTGGACGATTATCCCCGTGTGGCCGCCCAAGCAATGGCGGAAATGCACCGGCAGGTGGGCGGCCTGCGGCTGGACGGGCAGGGGCGGGCCATGGGCGGCCTGCTGGTGCGCCACTTGGTGTTGCCCAACGGGCTGTCTGGCAGCGAAAGCGTTTTCGCCGCCTTGCCCGCCGGGACGGCGGTGCGGGTGCTGGACACTTATCAACCCCGGCACCGCGCCGCCCGCGCGCCCAAGCTGAACGCCCTGCCCTCGGCGGACGAGGTGGCGCGGGTGCGCTCGATGGCGCTGTCGGCCGGGCTCAGGCTGGTCTGAAGGTTTTAGGCGGCTTCACTATACGGCTGGCTCTCCCTCTCGTCATGGCCGTGCTTGACACGGCCATCCACGCGGTTCCGCATAAATCGATTTGGAAACAATGGGATAGGTGGCAGCGCGTGGATGCGCGGGTCAAGCCCGCGCATGACGCAAATAAAGACGGAAGCCTCGGAAGGTGTTTTCCGAAGCCTGTCAGGCGTTCGACAGCCCTTCGTGGCGGCCCTGGATCAGCGCCATGAATTCGCGCCGGGTGGCCGGGTTGTCGCGGAAGGCGCCCAGCATGCGGCTGGTGACCATGGTCACGCCCGGCTTGTGGATGCCGCGCGTGGTCATGCATTCATGCGCCGCCTCGATCACCACCGCCACGCCCTTGGGCTGCAGCACCTCGTTGATGGCGTTGGCGATTTGGCTGGTCAGCTTTTCCTGAATCTGCAGGCGCTTGGCGAACACTTCCACCACGCGGGCCAGTTTGGAAATGCCGACCACCCGGTGCTTGGGCAGATAGGCCACATGCGCCTTGCCGATGATCGGCACCATGTGGTGCTCGCAATGGCTTTCCAGGCGGATGTCGCGCAGCACCACCATCTCGTCGTAGCCGTCGGTTTCCTCGAAGGTGCGCTGCAGGATGTCCACCGGGTCCTGGTGGTAGCCGGCGAAAAATTCCTCGTAGGATCGCACCACGCGGTCGGGGGTGCCCACCAGACCTTCGCGGTCGGGGTCGTCGCCGGCCCAGCGCAACAGGGTACGAACCGCCGCCTCGGCTTCGGCGCGGGTGGGGCGGTGGGGATCGGCGGCCTCGCGCAGTTCGGGCGGCAACGTGGTCTGTTCGCTCATCTGCTTCCCTGGTTCCGGGGCCTGTGCCCCTTATGGTCTATCGCTTTGGAGATGTGGCGATGGCGCGCCGCCATTGCAAGGGCGTCTAATTGAGCCGGTGGCTCTCATGCGGGCTGTCCAGCGAGAAGGCGGGGATGGAGACGTCGAAGGTTTCGCCTTCGTCGCTCTCCATCCGATAGGTGCCCATCATGATGCCCGACGGCGTCGTCAGCGGGGTGCCGCTGGTGTATTCGTAGCTTTCGCCCGGGTGCAGCACCGGCTGCTCGCCCACCACGCCGGCGCCCTCGACCTCCTGCACGCGGCCCAGCGCGTCGGTGATCTTCCAGTGGCGCCGCTTCAGCTGCACCGTGGTGGCGCCGTTGTTTTCGATGCGGACGCGATAGGCCCAGACGTAATGGCCGTCGGCGGGCGCCGACTGGTCATCAAGGAAGACGGGTTGGACCGTCACGGTAATGCCGCGAGTGGTCTCGGTGTACATGGCTGCGGTCCCGGTCTGAACTGATCCCGACGGGGCGGGCATAAGCCATCCCGTCGGGATCATATTAGACCGGTTTCAACTGAAATCCACCTCTGGCGCTCAGCCTTCCAGCGCCAGCCGCAGATCGTCGATCAGGTCGTCGGCGTCCTCCAGCCCGACCGACAGGCGCAACAGGCCCTCGGTGATGCCCTGGGCCAGCTTGTCCTCGGGGGCCAACCGCTGGTGGGTGGTGGTCCAGGGATGGCAGGCCAGGCTTTTGGAATCGCCCAGGTTGTTGGAAATGTCGACGACTTCCAAACCGTTCAGCAGCTTATAGGCCGCCGGCTTGCCGCCCTTCAGCTCGAAGGCGACCACGCCGCCGAAGCCGCACATCTGCGCCTTGGCCAAGGCGTGCTGGGGGTGGCTTTCCAGGCCGGGATAGAGCACGCGAGCCACTTCCGGACGGCTTTCCAGGAAACGGGCGATTTTCAGCGCGTTGGCGGCGTGGCGTTCCACCCGCAGATCCAGCGTTTCCAACCCCTTCAGCAGCACCCAGGCGTTGAACGGCGACAGCGCCGGGCCGGTGTGGCGCAGATACGGGCCCAGCACGTCGTTGCAGAACTCGGCCGAGCCCAGCACCGCGCCGCCCAGGCAACGGCCCTGGCCGTCGATGTGCTTGGTGGCGGAATACACCACCACGTCGGCGCCCAGCGCCAACGGCGACTGGAAGATGGGGGTGGCGAACACGTTGTCCACCACCAGCCGGCCGCCCGCCTTGTGTGTCAGCTCGGCCACCGCGGCCAGATCGACGATTTCCAGGGTGGGATTGGACGGGGTTTCCAGGAACACCACCTGGGTCGGCTTGGACAGCGCCTGCTTCCACTGCTCAAGGTCGGTGCCGTCGACGAACTGCACGTCGATGCCGAAGCGCGGCAGCAGGTCGCCGATGATCCAGGTACACGACCCGAACAGGGCGCGCGGCGCCACCACGCGGTCGCCGGTCTTCAACTGACAGACCAGGGCGGCATGCACGGCGGCCATCCCTGAGCCGGTGGCGCGGCAGGCCTCGGCGCCTTCCAGGGCGGCCAGCCGTTCCTCGAACACCGCGACGGTGGGGTTCTTGAAGCGGGAATAGACCATGCGGTCGCGAGTGCCGTCGAAGCTCTCCTCGGCTTCCTCGGCGCTGCCATAGACGTAGCCGGAGTTCATGAAGATGGCTTCGGCGGTCTCGGAGAAGCCGGTGCGCGCCAGTCCCGCGCGCACCTGACGGGTGCGCAGGCGCAGCTTGCGATCGGTGGGAGTGCTTTTCGTCATGGTCCAGCCCCTTTCACGGCAGGCAAAAAAAATACCCCGACCGGGGCGGGGTCGGGGCTTGGAATGCCAAGCCGGAACCTCTTTAGCGTTTATTTTTAACGTGGCCGCAAGCCGGTCGGTCAAATCACCACGTTCGTTAGACATAGCGCCGCGCCTGCCGGCCCGTCAAGCCCGCCACGCCCTCGGCTTTCGTATGACCGTTCAGCGAAAAATGCCGCGAATGGGGGGAGGGGGCCTTGAGGTGTTAGTACCTCAGGGTTATGTTGCAGCGCAGCACGTCCTTTGCCCCGGAAGGAAGATCATGGACGCTAACCTGAAGCCGTATCAGCAGGTCAAGACCTTGGATTTGACCGGCAAGAAAGGCCTGGTCGTCGGCATCGCCAACGATCAGAGCATCGCCTATGGCTGCGCCAAGCATTGCCGCGCATACGGCGCCGAACTGGCCGTCACCTACCTGAACGAAAAGGCGGAAAAGTGGGTGCGCCCGCTGGCCGAAGGGCTGGACGCCCCCATTTTCATGCCGATGGACGTCCAAAACGAAGGCGAGATGGAAGCGGTGTTCGCCGAGATCGAGAAGACCTGGGGGAAGCTGGATTTCGTCATCCACTCCATCGCCTTCGCCAGCCGCGACGATCTGCATGGCCGCGTGGTCGATTGCTCGCGCGACGGCTTCATGCTGGCCATGGACGTGTCGTGCCATTCGTTCCTGCGCATGGCGCGCTTGGCCGAACCGCTGATGACCGACGGCGGCTGCCTGATGACCGTGTCGTTCTATGGCGGCCGCAAGGTGGTCGAGCACTACAACGTCATGGGTCCGGTCAAGGCCGCGCTGGAAGCCTCGACCAAGTACATGGCCGCCGAATTGGGCGAAAAGGGCATCCGCGTGGTGGCGCTGTCGCCCGGCCCGCTGAAGACCCGCGCCGCCTCGGGCATCGACCACTTCGACGAACTGATGGAAGCGGCCGCCGCCAAGGCCCCCACCCATCAGCTGGCGACCATCGACGATTGCGGTTCGTTCGCCGCCTATCTGGTCAGCGATCTGGCCTCGGCGGTGACCGGCACCACCTTGTTCGTGGATGGCGGCTACCACATCGTCGGCTGAGCGAGGGTCGGCACTTCGGGCGCGGCGAAGGCCGCGCCCTTATTGTTTCCGCGTCTGCATCTTGATGTTCATGGCCTCCTGCATGCGCAGGTCGACCATCATGGCCAGGGCGGTGTCGCCCTCTTCGTGCAGCACCAGGGCCTCGACGCCCGGCTCGGCCCAGCGGACGAAGCGGTCGCCGGTTTCCACCGGCTTGCCCAGGCGCGAGGTGAAATGGGCGACCAGCCCGTCATAGCCGGCGCGAGGGCCTTGCAGGAACAGTTGCACCAGCCGCTTGGTCCCCTGCTGGTCGGGGGCGAAGGTGGCGGCCACCTAGACCGGCGAGCCGCCGATCTTGCGGGTGGCGGGCGAGTACTTGCCGCCGTCGTCCACCTGCAGCAGGGCGCAGCGCACCGCGCCCAGATCGGCCATCTGGCGCGGCATGCCCAACAGGCGGTCAACCTCCTTGGGGCGGTCGATGTCGTCGGAACAGCGCACCGACAGGCCGGCGGGCCAGGCGCCGAAACGGAATTGCCCCAGCATCATGCCGGTGCGGGCATAGCCCAGGTCGAAATCCTTGGCCGCCGCCGGCAGACAGGCCAGGGCGGTCAGCACGAACGCCAACGCAAATCTCATGGATGGGGGTCCTTGCCACCGGGCCGGCGGGGCTGGTGGCTCATGCGCGCATTCAACGCCGCCTGCAGCCGGGTGTCGATGACGAAGGCCAGCAGGCTTTTGCCGCCATCCTCGATGATCGCGGCTTCGGCCTCGGCGGTCTGCCAGCGGGCCAGCCGGCCCTGGCGCAGTTCGGGCGCGCCGAAACGGTCGGTGAAGAAATCGGCCAGCGCATCGAACGCCTGGGGCTGCTGCTTGATCAGCAACTGCACCATGCGCGCCGCGCCGTTGCGATCGGGGAAGAACTTGCCCCAGATTTCGGCCTCGAAACCGGCCACCGGCAGGCCATAGGTGTGCCAGCCGGCATCGTCGTGGGTGAACAGGCCGCAGCGGATGCCGCCCATGCGGGCGATGGGCGTGGGCACGCTCAGGCGTACGGTTTCCGATTCGGGCGGCAGGTCGGCCTCGCCCGTGCAGCGCGCGGTCACCCCTTGCGGCCATTGGGCGGTGCGGAAATCATCGATCGTCATGCCCGGACGGGCGAAGCCCAAATCCAGGTCCCCGGCCCAGGCGGCGGGAGCCAGTGCGATCAATAACGCGGCGGCGAGTGTAGTTCTCATATTTCGAACAATGTCACGAATGGCCACCTTCGTCACCCCCTCCAACAGTCAATCCTGGTGCCTGCGGGCCAGGGTTGACCTGGCGTGAACGTCGGCACCCGAGGGCAGCGGCGCGGCGGGCGCGTCGATCCACGAAACGATGTCGTCCAGCACCACCTTGGCCTGAAGGTCGCGCAACAGCATGTGATAGCCGTTCGGGTACAGCGCCACCCGTTGCGAGCCGGCGGTGTCGGGCAGCGTCTCGATCATGGCCCAGGTGGGATCGGCCGGTATGATCTCGTCCTTTTCGCCATACAGCACCAGGGCGGGCAGGCGCACGCGCGGCGCGGCGGCGGTGGCGGCGTCCATCAGGTTGACCAGCCCGTTGACGGCGTCCACCCGCGTCGCCTTCAGCACCAGCGGGTCGGCCCCCAGCTTGCGCAGCATGGGGGTGTTGTCGGACGGCTTGATGCCGAGCCCCCGGCCGGTCAGTTCCCAGCCGGGCACCACCTGATAGGACAGCCACAAGGCGGCGCGCTGGAAAAAGCCCATGCTGGACCGCCCCCACACGGCGGGCGCCGCCAGCACGATGCCGCGCACCGGGGCCGGCGGCTGGTCGGCCACCGCCAGCATGACCACGGCGCCGCCCATGCTTTCGCCCACCAGATACAGCGGCACGCCGGGGTGGCGGGCGGCGACCAGGGCGG
>DATGXU010000114.1:0-8089 GCA_035298685.1 Magnetospirillum sp.
GAGACCATCGCCATCCTGGGCATGGCCTGCCGTTTTCCCGGCGCCGACGGGCTGGATGCCTTTGCCACGCTGCTGGCCGAGGGCCGCGATGGCGTCAGCGTCATTCCGCCCGAGCGTTTCGACGCCGACGCCCTGTTGGGCGCCACCGACCAGCCGGGGTCCATCATCAGCACCGCCGCCGGCATCGTCGATCGGGTGCAGGATTTCGACAGCGGGTTCTTCGGCTTCACCCCGCGCGAGGCCGATTGCCTTGACCCCCAGCACCGTCTGCTGCTGGAACTGAGCCACGAGGCGCTCGAGCGTGCCGGCATCGCGCCGGCGCGGCTGGCCGGCAGCCGGGTGGGCGTGCATGTGGGCATGTCCAACAGCGATTACGCCCAGCTGCGGCTGCGGCGCGGCGACCTGTCCGCCGTGCAGGCCTATGATTTCACCGGCACCATCCTGGCCACCGCCGCCGGTGCCATCAGTTATGCCTTCGATCTCAAGGGGCCGTGCTCGGTGGTGGACACCGCCTGCTCGTCGTCGCTGGTGGCGGTGTGCGACGCGGTGGCCCGGCTGCGGGCGGGCGAGTCCGACATGGCGCTGGTGGCCGGCGTCAACCTGATCCTGACCCCCGACATGCAGGTGGCGCTGTCGCGCATGGGCGCGCTGAGCCCCACCGGGCGCTGCCGCACCTTCGACGCCGCCGCCGACGGCTATGTGCGGTCGGAGGGCTGCGGCGTGGTGGTGCTGAAACGCCTGGCCGACGCCCGCCGCGACGGCAACCCGGTGCTGGCGGTGATCCGAGGCGTCGGGCAGAACCATGACGGCCGCTCGAACGGCATGTTCGCCCCCAATGGCGAGGCCCAGCGCCAGGTCATCCGCGCCGCCCTGGCCGATGCCGGCCTGGGCCCCGACGACGTCGCCTGCATCGAGACCCACGGCACCGGCACCAAGCTGGGCGATCCGGTCGAGGTGGACGCCCTGGCCGACGTGTTCGCCGAGCGCAGCCGCCGGCTGCCGCTGGGCGCCGTCAAAAGCGCCATCGGCCACCTTGAGGCCGCCGCCGGCATCGCCGGCCTGATCAAGCTGGTGCTGGCGCTGCGCGCGGGCGTCATGCCGGCGAACCTGCACTTCCAGGCCGCCAACCCACATATCCAGTGGGGCCGCCATCTGGTTCCCGCCGACCGCCCCGTGCCGCTTGAACCCAACGCGGCGGGCCGACTGGTGGGCGGGCTCAGCTCGTTCGGCATCAGCGGTTCCAACGCCCATGTGGTGGTCGAGGCGGCGACGGACGCACCGGCGGAGCCATCGCCCGCCGACGCCGAACTCTATGTGCTCACCGCCGGCACCGAAACCGCCATGGCCGAAGCGGCGCGCCGTGCGGCCAGCCAGCTTCGCCGCGCCGGCACCCCTTGGGCCGACGCCGCCTGGACCTCCGTGAACGGCCGCGATCGTGGGCCGTCGCGCCTTGCCGTCGCTGCCCAATCCGGCGAAGACGCCGCCCGGCTGCTGGAAGATTGGGCGAGCACCCGGCGTGACGCCCCCGGCATTGCGTTGGGGCGCGGGCAAGCGGCGCCGGGCGTGGCCTTCCTGTTCAGCGGCCAGGGCTCGCATGCGCCGGGCATGGGGCGCGAACTGTATGCCGGCGAGCCGGTGTTCCGTGACGTCATCGACCGTGCCGACGAGGCCTTGCGCGCCATCAACGGCGTGTCGCTGATCCGTGATCTGTTGATGCCGCCCCAGGGCGCGCCCGATCTGTTGGGCGACACCCGCCACGCCCAGCCTGCCCTGTTCGCCCTGGGCGTCGGCCTTGCCGCCCTGTGGCAAAGCTGGGGGGTGCGGCCGGCGGCGCTGATCGGCCACAGCCTGGGCGAATACGTGGCCGCCTGCGTGGCCGGCATGTTCCCGGTCGAGGACGGCATGAAGCTGGTGGCCGCCCGCGCCCGCGCCATGGCCGAGGCACCGGGCCGAGGCGGCATGAGTGCCAGCCTCGCCCCGCTGGAAACGGTGGAGGCGGCGATCCGGGCGGTGGGTGGCGGGCTGGAGATCGCCGCCCTCAACAGCCCGCGCTCGGTCACCATCGCCGGCCCGGTCGAGGCGCTGGCCGAAGCCTGCGCCCGCCTGCGCGGCCAGGGCGTGCGCGTGGCCGACCTGCCGGTGTCGCACGCCTTCCACACCGCCATGATGGAACCCGCCGCGACCGCCTTGCGCGACGTGCTGCGCGGCATGCGCCTAGGCCCGCCCCGTCTGCCCATCCTGTCCAACCTGACCGGGCAGCCGGCGGGGGCCGAGCTGTGCGAGCCCGAGTATTGGGCCACCCAGATGCGCCGCCCGGTGCGCTTCGCCGATGGCGTGCGCGCCCTGGCCGGGCTGAACCTGCCGCTGTGGATCGAGATCGGCGCGCGGCCGGTGCTGAGCGGATCGGCATTGGAAACCCTGGCCGGGCAGACGGCCCCCACATTGTTGCCCAGCCTGCGCCCCGGCACCGGCGAGCGCCTGTCGCTGTTGCGCGGCCTGGCGGTGTGGACCGCCGCGGGCGGCGAACCCGACGGCCACGCCCTGGCGCGCGGACAGGCGCGGCGTGCCGTCGCCATTCCCACCTATCCCTTCGAGCGCCGCCGCCACTGGCTGCCCGATGCCCGCCCGCTCAACGCCGCCGCCGGCCCCGATGCCCTTCTGCCGGGTCAGCGCGTCGACCTTCCCGACGGTTCGGTGGTGTTCAAGACCGTGCTGTCCGCCGGGTCCCCCGCCTGGACCACCGACCATCGGGTGTTCGACGCCACGCTGTATCCCGGCGCCGGGTTCCTTGATCTGGCCCTGCGCGCCGGGCGCGACGTGCTGGGCGGCCTGCCCCGGCTCGACGGCGCCCGCATCAGCCGTCCGCTGCGGCTGGACCTGCCGCGTCCGGTCGAGGTGCAGACCAGCCTGCGCCCGCTCGAACGCGGCGTCTGGCTGGCCACCATCCGCAGCCGGGGCGACGACGGACGCTTCGAAACCCACGCCGAGGCCCGGCTGTCGCTGGCGCCATGCCCGCCGATGGCGCCCTTGCCCGCCTTCGGCGGCGGCGACGACGAATCCCCGGCGGCCTTCCTGGCGCGGGCGGCGGCGGTGGGCATCGAGTACGGCCCCGCCTTCCAGGGCATGGTGTCGCTGCGGCTGGCGCCCGATCTGACCGCCGTGCACGGCCATGTCCAGTTGCGGCCCCAGGACCACGACCAGACGGCGGCTCTGCATCCGGCCTTGCTGGATGCCTGTTTCCAGTTGGCCGGCGCCGCGCTGACGCGCATGCGGCCCCACACCGCCTTCGTGCCGGTGGGGGTGGAACGGCTGGACATCGCCCGCGCCAATCCGGAACAAGTGACGGTCACTGCCGCCCTGCGTCCCGGCAGCGGCCAGGGGATGCTGGTGGATTTGGACGCCAGCGACGAGCACGGCGCCTGGATTTTCAGCCTGCGCGGATTGCGCCTGGAAGCGGTGGCGGCGGAAAGCGTGCGCGCCGCCCTGCCCGGCCGCCTGCACGACTGGCTGTGCCGGGTCGAATGGCGCGCGGCCGAGGCCACTCGCACGACTGCGCTACCGACGCCGGGACAACTGGCCGCCGGCCTGCCGCTGGCGGCGTCGGCGGAGCTGGTGCGGGCACGGGCGGCCATTCCGCCGCTGGAAGCATTCTGCCTGCTGCATATCGAGCGCGCCCTGACATTGATGGTGCCGGACGCGAGCGGAACGGTGGAACAACTGACCGCCGCCGCCGGAGTGGTTGCGGCCCAGGCGGCACTGTTCCGCCGGCTGCTGGTGCTGGCCCGCGACCATGGCGTTCTGGCCGAACAGGGGGGCGTTTTGGCGTGGCGCAACCGCCGCCGCGCCGACGAGCTGGACCGCCTGCTGGCCACGGCCGACCGTACCGTCATGGACCAGGCCAAGGCGGCGCTGGTCGAGCATTGCTGCGCCCAGTTGATCCCCGTGCTGCGGGGCGAGGCCCATCCGGTGCAGGTGCTGTTCCCCGAGGGCGACGACCGGCTGGTGCGCGCGGTCTATGCCGGCTCGCCGCTGTTCGTCGAGATGCAGGGCGCCGCCGGCCGGCTGGTGGCGGCCATGGTGCGCAACGCGGCGCCGCGCTCGCTGCGGGTGCTCGAGGTGGGGGCCGGCACCGGCTCGACCACCGCCGCCGTGCTGCCCGCGCTGGGCGACGCCTGCCGCGAATACGTCTTCACCGACATGTCGCGGCTGTTGCTGGAACGCGCGCGCGACCGCTTCGCCGCCTACGACTTCCTGAGCTACCGCGTGCTGGACGCCGAGCGCGACGGCACCGCCCAGGGGCTGGACGCCGCCAGCTTCGACCTGATCGTCGCCGCCAACGTCATCCACGCCACCGAGGACCTTGCGGTGACGCTGGGCCATCTGCGCCGCCTGCTGGCGCCGGGCGGGCGGGTGGTACTGGCCGAAGGCGTCGAGCCGTGGATGTGGGCCGACCTGACCTTCGGCATGACCGACGGCTGGTGGCGGTTCCGCGACACCGATCTCCGCCCCGGCCATCCTTTGCTGCCGGAAGCCATCTGGCCCCAGGCCATGCGCGCCGCCGGGTTCGCAACCTGCGCCACCTTGGCCCCGCGCGGCGAGGACGGCCAGAGCCTGACCGGCCAAGCCCTGGTGGTGGCGGCGGTCGAGGACGTCGCGGCCGCCGGCTCGGTGGCGATCATCGGCGGCGAGGCCGCGCTGAACCAGACGGTGACAACGGCCTTCGCCGCCGCCGGTTGGACCATCGTCACCGCTGCCGCCACCGCCGACCGGGTGGTGGACCTGCGCCCCACCGTTTCGGCAATTGACGCCGACACCGTGTTGTCCGACGCCCTGGCCCTGCTGCAAGCCCAGGCCGAGGCCGCCCCCAACCGGGACGGCTGCTGCATGGTCACCCGCGCCGCCTGGGCCGAGGGCGGTGCCACCAGCGAAGACGGCGCCCGCCGCGCCGGCCTGTGGGGTTTGGTGCGCGCGGCCAACCGCGAGCGGCCCGAACTGCAGGCCCGTTGCCTTGACCTGCCGGTCGAGGGCGCGCCCGAGGCGCTGGCCGCCCTGATCGTCGAACATTCCGCCCCGGGGCGCGACCTGACCTTGCTGCGCGACGGCGGTGCCCGCGTGCCGGTGCTGGTGTCGGCGCCCGCCCTGCCGCTGGCGCCGCCGGCCGGACGCCTGAGCCGGGGCAGCGTGCTGATCACCGGCGCCTTCGGCGGCCTGGGCGCGCTGTTGATCCGTTTCCTGACCGACCGGGGCGTCGCCCGTCTGGTGCTGGTCGCCCGCCGCCCCGCCGATGGCGCCGCCGCCGAGGCGGTGGACCACGCCCGCACCGCCGGCGTGGCGGTCGAGGCGATCATCGGCGACGTGGCCGACGACGCCGTAATCGCCCGCGCGGTGGCGGTGGCCGACAGCGCCCAGGCGCCGCTGATCGGCGTCATCCATGCCGCCGGCATCGTCGAGGACGCGGTGTTGGCCGACCAGAACGCCGGCACCCTGGCGCGCGCCATGGCGCCCAAGGCCTATGCCGCCTGGGCGCTGCATCGGGCGGTGGAGGGGCGCTCGCTCGACTTCTTCCTGCTGTTCTCGTCGGCCACCAGCCTGCTGGCGGTGGCCGCGCAAGCCAACCACGCCGCCGCCAGCGTCAGCCTGGACGCGCTGGCGCTGTACCGCCGGGCGCTGGGTCTGCCCGCCACCGCCGTCGATTGGGGCCCGTGGGCCGAAGCCGGCGCCGCCACCCGCTCGGGCCTGGGCCAGCGCATCGCCGCCATGGGCGTGGGCGCCATGTCGCCCGAGGACGGCCTGGCGGCGGTGGCCGCCCTGACCAACGGCGCCGAGGCCCCGGCCTGGCTGGGCGTGCTGCCGGTGGATTGGCCCGCTTTCGTGGCCCGTTACGGCCGCGATCCCTTGCTGGATGGCCTGACGCAGGGGCGCACACACACGACGGCGCAGCAATCGGTCACCGCAGACGCCGATCTGGCGGCACACCTGCGGGCGGTTGCGCCCACCGAACGGTTCGCCGAAGCGGAGGAGGTCCTGGGCGCCATGGTGGCGCGGCTGCTGGGCCTGGGCGACGACGAACGGCTGGACCCCGACCGCGGCCTGTTCGACGCCGGGCTGGATTCGCTGACCGCCATGGAATTGCGCAACGCCCTGGCGCGCGCCACCGGCAAGCCCATGCCGGTCACCCTGGCCTTCACCTGCCCCACGGTCACCGCCCTGGCCGGCATGGTGCTGGGCGAGTTGGGTCTGGACGACACCGCCGCCCCGCCGCCGGCAGCTGCGACCCCCGAGGCCGCCAAGGCGCCGGCCATGGACGAGGCCGATGCCTTGGCCCTGATCGAGGAAGAAATGGCCAAGCTGGGACTGTCGTGACATGACCTCAACCACCACGCCCCTGCAAAAGGCCGCCGCCGTCATCGCCGCCCAGCGGGCGCGCATCGACCAGTTGGAACAGCGGCAATCCGCGCCCATCGCGGTGATCGGCCTGGGCTGCCGGTTCCCCGGCGGCGCCAACACGCCCGAGGCCCTGTGGCAGATGTTCCGGCAAGCGGAACGGCCTGTGCGCGAGCTGCCGCCCGAACGGCTGGCCGACATGACCCCAGGCGTGGAACGCCTGAGCGTCACTCGCGGCTGCTATCTGGACGCCATCGACCGCTTCGACGCCGAGTTCTTCGGCATTTCCCCGCGCGAGGCGCGGCTGATGGACCCGCAGCAGCGGATCCTGATGGAAGTGGTGCAGGAAACCCTAGAGCACGGGCGCCTGTCCCCGGCTGCCCTGCGCGGCAGCCGATGCGGCGTGTTCATGGGCGTGATGGCGACCGATTACGCCAATTTGGCCCACCGTCCCGAGTTGATGGACACCTATACCGGCACCGGCACCTCGTCCAGCCTGCTGGCCGGGCGAGTGGCGCACCATTTCGACCTGCGCGGCCCGGCGGTGGCGATCAACACCGCGTGCTCGTCGTCGCTGGTGGCGGTGCATCAGGCCATGGCGGCCTTGCGGCGGGGCGAGTGCGATCTGGCCCTGGCCGGCGGCGTCAACGTGATGCTGACCCCCGACGTGTGGATGATCGAGGACAAGAACGGCATGCTGGCCGCCGACGGGCGCTGCAAGCCGTTCGACGAAAACGCCGACGGCTTCGGCCGTGGCGAAGGCTGCGGCGTGGTCGCCCTGAAGCGGCTGGATCAGGCGCTGGCCGACAATGACGCCATCCACGGCGTGCTGGTGGGCTCGGCGGTCAACCACGACGGCCATTCCTCGGGGCTGATGGTGCCCAACCCCCATGCCCAGATGGCGGTGATCCGCGCCGCTTTGGCCGACGCCGGCGTCGAGCCCGCTTGCGTGGGATATGTCGAGGCCCACGGCACCGGCACCCGCCTGGGCGACCCCATCGAGGCCGAGGCCTTGGCCAAGGCGCTGGGTCAGGGCCGCACCACCCCGTTGGCGATCGGCTCGGCCAAGGCCAATCTGGGCCATGCGGAAGGCGCCGCCGGCATTCTGGGCCTGCTGCGCCTGATCCTGACGCTGAAGCACCGCCGCACGGCGCCGTTGCCGCTGGAAGGCGGCCCCACCAGCCGCGTCGATTGGGCGGGCTTGGGCCTGCGCCCGGCGGGCGACGACGTGCTGCCCGGCCAGGGGCAGCTGGTGGGCGGGGTCAGCTCGTTCGGCTTTTCCGGCACCAACGCCCACATCGTCGCCGCCAGCCCGCCCGAGGGCGCGCGGACCGCAGACCCGCTGCCCCCCCGCGCCTGGGCCGACACCCGCCATTGGGTGCCGCGCGCCGAACGCCCGCATGCAGCCCCCGAGGTTAAGGCCGGAAGCGGCGCCGTCCACGTGACGGAATGGGAAAAGGTCGAGCTGGCCGCCGCGCCGTGGCCGCTCGGCGGTGCGGTGATCGTGCATGACGGCGCCGAACCCGCCCGCGCCCTGGCCGATGCGTTGCGCCGGCGGGGCGTCACCGTGGTCGAAGCCACTGCCGGCGACAGCCCGGCGGCGCCCGGCGCCGGCATGGTGGTGCTGGCCACCGGCCAGCCGGCGGAAGACCGCATCGCCCTGGCCCGCGATTGGGCCAACGCCCTGCTGACGGCGGGCACCGGC
>DATGXU010000115.1:0-2357 GCA_035298685.1 Magnetospirillum sp.
GACCTGGTCAAGGCCATGGGCATGACCGGGATCTCGAAAAGCCAGGTGTCGCGCCTGTGCGAGGAGATCGACGACAAGGTCACCGCCTTCCTCGAGCGCCCCATCGAGGGCGACTGGCCCTACCTTTGGATCGACGCCACCTACGTCAAGGTGCGCGAGGCGGGACGGATCGTCTCGGTGGCGGTGATAATCGCCGTCGGCGTCAACACCGACGGCCGCCGCGAGGTGCTGGGCATGGCCACCGGCCCATCGGAGGCCGAGACCTTCTGGATGGCCTTCCTGCGCAGCCTCACCCGCCGGGGCCTCAGGGGCGTCAAGCTGGTGGTCTCCGACGCCCACGAAGGCCTGAAATCCGCTGCCGCCAAGACCCTGGCCGCCACTTGGCAGCGCTGTCGCGTGGGGTCGTTGAATAAGGCTCGCGGACGGACAAATCGTGCTGTGGCTGCCCTTCAGGATCGGGCCGTGGCAGTCGCCCGGGTTGCATGGTTGCCGGCTGGGCTCAGGAGGGTCAGGAGCAATGCGATGGCAAAGGCGGCCAGCCTTTTCAGATTGATGGCCGCGGCCGCGAGGTAAGCCTGGATCCGCATGTTCCAAAGGCCACGACGAATGGCGCGCGCCAGCCCGTGGCAGGTTTTGGCTTCACCGTGGACACCCTCAACGCGCCAGCGATGGCGGCGGTAGAGTTCCCGGTCCCGATCGGTCCATTTTTCCCGGCGCCTCCTGGCCCGGAGCAGCGCCGGGTAGTCGTCGCCGATGACGACCGCCTTGTTGGTTCGGCCTGGCGACAGGCACAGGCGGGCAAGGTCGCATTTCCGGCAATCCCTGGCCCGTGAGGTGAAGAACCGCCCGTGCTTGACTGAACGGCCGGCCTTCAGGATCCGACCCCTCGGGCACCTGAGCACATCGTGTTTGGCGTCATAACGGAAACGACGCAGCGGAACCGGCGAGCGGATGGGTTCGGCCTTGGGCGGGATCACGGCTTCCGTTCCTCGTCGCTCCAGGGTGCCGAACACCTTGGCATAGGCATAGCCAGCATCGGCCGTGGCAACCTTCACCGCCTGCCCTGTCAGGATTTCGATCCGATCCAGGGCGGGCACCAGTTCCGCCCCTTCATTGGTCTCGCCGGTGGTCACCTCCACATCGAGCACCACGCCGGTCTCGTCATCGACGGCGGTGTGCTGCTTGAACGAGGGCTCCAGGCGCTGGCGCCGCCCGCTCGTCGCCATTGTCGCGTCGGGATCGGTGGTGCAGACCTTCTTGTACTTGCCGGTCTTCCGGGAGATTCGCTCGGCCTCCCCCGAGGGGTTCTCCTCGTCCACCTTGTCGGCCCACTGACTCGCCAAGGCTTCCCAGCTGACGTCGGCGCGGATCAAGGAGGCGTCGATATGGACGACTTCGCCCTTGGCGATCCTCGCGGCGACGCAGGCGGCGACAGTGCGCTCGAAAATCCGACGGAACCGTTCCGCACCCCAGCGCTGCCGGATGCGGGTCAGGCTGGAATGGTCCGGCAGTTTCTCCGTAAGGCCGAACCCGGCAAACCAACGGATCGCGACATTCACCGCCGCCTCC
The DNA here is from genome assembly GCA_035298685.1 of Magnetospirillum sp. Taxonomy (GTDB): domain Bacteria; phylum Pseudomonadota; class Alphaproteobacteria; order Rhodospirillales; family Magnetospirillaceae; genus Magnetospirillum. Next base: position 1,570 of record DATGXU010000115.1, read on the forward strand.
CGCATCAGCCTGCGGTCGTGGACCAAGCCCAGAAGAAACCCCGCCAGCATCAGGCGGACGGCAGTCTCGGGATCGATGCCGGGGCGGCCGTTGTCGGCGCAGTAGAGATCCTCGACCTCCCCTCGAAGCCACGACAGGTCGAGGACACGGTTGACCCGGACGAGAACATGCTGGTCCGGGATCAGATCCCGCAGCGAACCGGCAAAGAACTCGTACTGCTCCGCACTCTTGCGCCCCAGCATGATCTTCCCCGACTGCCGCTCTCAACGACCATCGAATCATTTGCGCCGGGCTTTTTCAACGGCCCCCGCGTGCATTTCATGCGCAATGCCCTGGCGCACGTCCCCAAGGGCCAGCGCCAGATGGTGGCGGCGCTGATCCGCACCGCCTTCGCCGAAACCGATGCCGAGCGCGCCCGCGACCAGTGGCGCGACGTGGCCGACCGGCTCCGCGAGCGCTATCCCCGCCTGGCCGCTCTGATGGACGAAGCCGAGGCCGACGTCCTGGCCCACATGGCCTTCCCGGCCGCCCACCGGCCCCAGCTGCACAGCACCAACCCGCTGGAACGCCTGAACCGCGAGATCAAGCGCCGCTCCGAAGTGATCGGCATCTTCCCCAACGACAGGGCGGTGGTCCGCCTCGCCGGGGCCATCCTGATGGAGCAGTCCGACGAATGGGCCGTCCAGCGCCGCTACATGGCCCTGGAAAGTCTCGCCGCCGTCAGCGATGATCGAAAGAGGCTGACTGCGATCGCAGTCGCCTGAACCGGCGGCCTCAGCCCGCCGAAG
>DATGXU010000116.1:0-3219 GCA_035298685.1 Magnetospirillum sp.
GACCGCTGCCTTAAACCACTCGGCCAACCCACCACTTTATGCGCTAGCAATCCGCTAGAAAGCAACCAACCAGAACGCAGGAAGAACGCGCTAACGCATTGCTTTTGCTGCGGTTTTCATACCATCCAGCCCTCAGGGTGGCAAGTTTTCAAGACCGCTGCCTTAAACCACTCGGCCATCCTTCCGCAGATAATGCCAAGGCGTTCCCAATCTTCGGTGACGCCTTGGGAGTGGGGTTGTTTACCTCAGCCAAGACATCTGTGCAATGGGGCAGGGGAGCGACGTTGCGGTTCGGGAACGCCTGTGCCGGCTGGTGGCCAAAAGCGATGGCGGTGGTGCCCGCCGGCGCCACGACTGCAGCATTGGCCAGCCGGGACGAGGCGGGCGCTTCCAGGGTCGATGTTGCGATAGTTTCCTCGTACTCGAAAACAATCTCGACCCGGCGATCTTCCTTCGAGCGTCGTGCCTTGCCCGTGCGGGACTGGCTTTCCCCCATGCCTTTGATGTCAATGGACGGGGCTTGGACGGCCAGTTTGCGCAACTGGTCCGCCACTGCCAGGGCACGGCGTTCGGAAAGCAGCTGGTTGTAGTGGCGGCGCCCCGAAGCGTCGGTATGGCCGACGATGCGGACGGCACTGACATGCACACCCCGCAGGCTCATCGCAGCCCCGTGAAGGGTCTGCATGGCTCCGGCCCGAATTTCATCGCTTGCGGTGTCGAAGTGCACGACCACGATTTGCGAACGGGCGATTCGAGCGGGTGCGACGGCGGATGGTTGGGTGGCGACGCTGTCTGGGGATGATGCGGCAAGTGATGCGGCATCCTGCGCCGCGCAAGCCGGCAACGCCGCCAAGCCGATCATCAGCAACAAAGACCGCAAGAGATTCTTCAACGTCCACACCATCCAGATGTCCTTGGGGCAAGCCAAGTTGACATGGAAGTTATCGGTCAAGGCGTTCGGCGATGTCCACTGATTTGTATTGGACAATACAAACGTATGCATTGGTGCGTTGTAGTTAATCTAAGTATTTACCTGAAGTCTTATTTACATTTCGGTTGATGTTTTGCCTTCATCTTGCGCATGAGGTTCGGCTGTAAACATAAATAAATCAATGCATTGTGCCGTCATTCATCATCGCCGCCGCAGTGCTCGCGTGATATGGAACTTCAAGGCCATGGGCAGTTGTCTCGCATGGATACTGGAAAACGTTCCTGATCTGAGTCACCATGACGGGATCATGGTCACCTTGCCGTTACAGCCCGAATCCGAATTTTCCCGTGCCGTATTCAAGGTCATCCGCCCCCACATCCCACGGGAGCGTTGGCCGGTGGATTCGGTTCTTGGCCGCTTTCAGGCCGGCGATGACGGGATGTGGCTGAGTGCGGATTTCGACGATTTCCCGCGCAGTTATGCGGTCCTGGCTGCCCAATTGGTGCAGCAGGCGGGCGTCGATCTGGTGCTGAAGTCGCCGATGGCGTTGGCGGCGGCGGCCGTTGTGGCGGTGAAACGCTGGCGCGATGCCGCCTTGTATGCGTTCTTGCCGCTCATGTTCGCCATTCCGTTGATGGCGGCGCTCAGCGACGCGGCGATGCGGTCGGCCGTGCTGTTTTTCTGTGTGGACTTGGTTGCCCTGGTGATTTTCCAGGCTTTGCTGGTCGGCAAACGCGCCAAGTTGGCGGAGGGGCGCTTCATCGCCCATATTCCGGCGCCGGGTTTGAAAATTCACCTGGGCGGCCGGCAGGAGGGCCCGCTTGGAAGCGAGCCCATGCCCGAGGTATGAGTTCAGACGTTCTGGAAGGTGTTGGTGATCGGGTCCAGGCGGAACAGTTCCCCCGATTCCAGATCGAAGAACCATCCATGCAGCATCAGGCGTCCCTGTTCCACCCGTTCGCGCACCCAGGGGAACGTCATCAGGTTGGCCAGCGAAATGGCGACGGTTTCCTGTTCGCACATGCGCCGCGCCGCGTCGATGGGCTGGCCGGCCGATAAGGTCAGGGCAAGGGCGCGATCACGCGCCGAGCGGGCGATATGCATCCAGCCGCGGATGAAGTCGGTGTTTTCCGCCCCCGTTTCGCCCTCGATCAACGCGCGCACGCCACCACAGCGGGCGTGGCCCAGAACAACGATATGCTCGACCTCAAGGCCGCGAATAGCAAATTCGACCGCGGCCGAAGTACCGTGATGCCCCTGGTCGGGGGCATAGGGCGGCACCAGATTGGCGACGTTTCGCAGAACGAACATCTCGCCCGGCTGGGCGTCGAAAATGATGGCGGGATCCACGCGGGAGTCGCAGCAGCCGATCAACAGCACCTTGGGCGTCTGGCCACGCAACGCCAACGCCTCGAACAGGCGACGGTGTTCCTCAAAGTACTGCTCGCGAAAACGCTTAAACCCCTCAATGAGCGTGTCCATCGTGCCTCCGCCGTGCGTGAACTGCAGCCCCTTTACCATGAACTTGGTCAAGGCGCACTAGGCAACCGGGGACACGCGCTAATGACAGCCGTTCCCCCGCCTGTCATATCCATGTGCGCGGTGAAAACTGGGGTTTGCCGATGTTCGAATTGCTGAAGCTGGTGGAGGCGCTGACCGCCCCGCTCAATATCGTGCTGCTGGCGCTGGCCGGCGGTTCGGTGCTGCTGGCGTTCGAAAAGGCACGCTGGGCGCGGCGCCTGCTGCATCTGGCCCTATGCATGATGCTGGCGCTGGCGTTCCTGCCTTGGGAAAGCTGGCTGATCGCGCCGCTGGAAAATCGTTTTCCTGCGCCGGCCACGTTGCCGGCGCAGGTGGACGGCATCATCGTCTTGGGTGGCGCCATCGATCCGGTTCTGTCCGAGGAACACGGGCAGCCCGCGATCAGGGCCTCGGGCGAGCGTCTGTTCGCGCTGGTCGAACTGGCCCGGCGCTTTCCCCAGGCCCGCGTCATCTATACCGGGGGGTCGGGCAGCGCGGTGCGCCAAGATGCCAAGGATGCGCCGGTCGCGCAGGCGCTGCTCGAATCCATCGGCGTCGATCGCGGACGGGTAATTTTCGAGGCCGAGTCCCGCAACACATGGGAAAATGCGGAGCTGTCGCGTGCCATGGTTCGCCCGGCGCCGGAAGAGACTTGGCTTCTCGTCACGTCGGCCATCCACATGCCGCGTTCGGTGGGGGTGTTTCGCGCTGCCGGCTGGCCGGTAACGGCCTATCCTGTCGATTACACCAATCTGGCCGATTATGGC
>DATGXU010000117.1:0-3216 GCA_035298685.1 Magnetospirillum sp.
TCGCCATCCGGCATCACGTCGGCCATGTCACGCCTCCCCCATGCGGACGAGGGCGGCGTCGAGGGTGGTTAACCACGAAGGCACGAAGGCACGAAGAGGCACGAAGAAATTTCCTTCCCTTTTCTTCGTGTCCTTCGTGCCTTCGTGGTGAATGACAGCATCGCCATCCGGCATCACGTCGGCCATGTCACGCCTCCCCCATGCGGACGAAGGTGGCGTCGAGGGTGGTTAACCACGAAGGCACGAAGGCACGAAGAGGCACGAAGGCACGAAGGGGCACGAAGAAATTTCCTTCCCTTTTCTTCGTGTCCTTCGTGCCTTCGTGGTGAATAACGGCTTCGCCATCCGGCATCGCGTCGGCCATGTCACGCCTCCCCCATGCGCAGCGGCACCGGCCGGCGGATCACCTCGGGCGCCGGGGTTGCCGGCCCGGTCTGGGCCTGCCACAGCTTGGCGTAGCGGCCGCCGGTGCGCAGCAGCTCGGCGTGGCTGCCGTCTTCGACGATCTCGCCCTTGTCGATCACCACGATGCGGTGGGCCTCGGCCACGGTGGACAGGCGGTGGGCGATGACGAACACCGTGCGGCCGGCACAGATGCGGCGCATGTTGCCCTGGATGGCCTTTTCCGATTCGTAGTCGAGCGCCGAGGTCGCCTCGTCGAAGATCAGGATGCGCGGATTGGTGACCAGGGCGCGGGCGATGGCGATGCGCTGGCGCTGGCCGCCCGACAGGCTGCCGCCGCGTTCGGCCAGGATGGTGTCGTAGCCCTCGGGCAGTTCGGAAACGAAGTCGTGGGCGCCGGCGATCTGCGCCGCCTGCACCACGCGGTCCAAGGAAATCGACGGATCGGCCAGCGCGATGTTGTCCTTGATCGAGCGGCTGAACAGCCAGTTTTCCTGCAGCACCACGCCGATCTGGCGGCGCAGCCAGGCCGGGTCGGCGGTGGCGATGTCGAGATTGTCGATCAGCACCCGGCCGCTTTCCGGCAGATAGAGGCGCTGGATCAGCTTGGTGAGCGTCGATTTGCCCGAGCCCGACGGGCCGACGATGCCCACCACCTGGCCCTGGGGCACCGCCAGCGAAATGCCCTTCAGCACCGGCGGCCGGTCGGGGCGATAGCGGAACGCCACCTCCTTGAACTCCACCGCGCCCCGGATGGCGGGCAGCGCCGCGCGGGCCTGGGCGGCGGGCTCGGGCCGGGTGTTGAGGATGTCGCCCAGCCGGTCGACGCTGATGCGCACCTGCTGGAAATCCTGCCACAGCTGGGCCAGCCGCAGGATGGGCTGCGACACCCGGCCGGCCAGCATGTTGAAGGCCACCAGCCCGCCGATGGTCAGCTCGCCGTTCATCACCAGCGCCGCGCCGAACCACAACGTCAACGCGGTGCTGACCTTCTGGATGGTCTGCACCCCCTGGCTGGCCAGGGCGCCGAAACTGGTGGCCTTGAAGGTGGTCTGCACATAGGCGGCCAGCTGCTCCTCCCATTTGCGCTGCATCTGGGGTTCCACCGCCAGGGCCTTGACCGTCTCGATGCCGTTGCAGGTTTCCACCAGCAGCGACTGGTTCTCGGCGCCGCGCTTGAACTTTTCCTCGGTCAGGGATTTCAGCACCGGCGTCGCCGCCACCGAGAGGGCCACATAGAACGGCAGCGAGCCGACCACGATCCACGCCAGGATGGGCGCGTACCAGAACATCACCGCGAAGAACACCACGGTGAACAGCAGATCCATCACCAGCGTCAGCGCCGAGCCGGTGAGGAAGCTGCGGATGTTTTCCAGCTCGCGCACGCGCGCCACCGTATGCCCCACCTGCCGCGCACCGTGATAGGCGATGGGCAGCGCCATCAGGTGGCGGAACAGCCGCGCCCCCAGCTCGACGTCGATGCGGTTGGTGGTGTGGGAAAAGATGTAGGTGCGCAAATACCCCAGGATCACTTCGAAGATGCTGACGGCGATCAGCGCGAACACCAGCACGTCCAAGCTGGTCAGCGCCCGGTGCACCAGCACCTTGTCGGTGACCACCTGGAAGAACAGCGGCGACACCAGCCCGAACAATTGCAGGAAGAAACTGGCGAGCAACACCTCGCCGAACAGCCGGCGATACTTGACCACCGCCGGAATGAACCACGTCAGATCGAAGCTGGCCCCCAGCGCCGCCAACTGGGCGCGGGTCGCCACCAGGATCAGCCGGCCGTCCCAGCGCGCCTCGAACTCCGCGCGCGACAATTGCTCGGGCCGGCCGACCCGCGGGTCCTGGATCAGCACCTGGCCGCCACCGGTCTCGTCGGGGGCCACCTTGGCCAGCACGAACCAGCCGCCGTCCCGAGCCCGCGCCAGACACGGCAACGGCGTGCGGCCCAGGCGCTCCCATTGGGAATCGACCGCCGAGGCCTTGAAGCCCAGCTCCTTGGCATAGCGCACCAGGGCGATGTCGTCGGCAGGCGCCAGCGGCGCACCGTGGCGGTGCCGCAACTGCTCGTAATCGCCCGGCTTCTCGAAATATTTGGCGAGAAGGGAAAGGCAAGCGAGGCCGGAGTTTGCCAAGCCCTGCCGACAGCTGGTTTCGAGTTTGGACCTCTGCATCAGCAGCATTCTATCAGGCGCACCCCCTCCCTTACAGCAATTTTTAATATACATTTGGCATATTCATGCGCGTAAAAAATGATGCTATTTGCAAATTGTGTAGCACATCGCAATGATGCGATGAACCGCGACAAGCAAATTTTGTCTCATGACAATGAATGACACATTCGGAAATATAACATTAGGGAGAGTAACGTGATTGGCATATTGAGGCGCGGAATAACTAACATTGGTGGCCAATTATACATTCGCAGAAATTTTAGGCTAATTAAGATAAGAGCCGAATCAGTTAGAATAGTAATGGCATCAAGGGCTTTCTTGCACGCCTCGACCGTAGCCACACTGTGTACCTATATATTCACCAACATTGACGCAAACACTGTATATTTTATTGGTATGGCTATTATTGTGATTTACAATGAATTAATGTTTTTTGCAATTGGTGAAAAAATTAGTGACATTAATTCGGAGAATATGTAGTTGGGCAACACAACATGCAACACCTTCTGGTCAGGCACCGGATTTATTATTGGCGCTTTGATACCGAATGATTATGGACCACTAATTGGCACCATGGCAGGTACCTACGCCGGAGGGACCCTTTGTCCGCCAGACCCGCCGCCCCCACCACCCC
>DATGXU010000118.1:0-10298 GCA_035298685.1 Magnetospirillum sp.
GGGCGATCAGGCCGCGGCCTTGGGCCGCGTCGCCGACGATTCGTCCGAGGTGCTGAAAGCGTTCGGCCAGGCCATCGCCAATCACGCCGCCGAGGTGGGCGAGGCCGCGCAGCGGGTGTTCCACAACTCGCAGACCGCCGGCGACGCCCTGCGTCAGATCAGCCGCGATTTCGAGGAAACCTCGAACAAGACGGCCGCCCAGGTCACCGCCGCCGGCGACATGCTGCGTGCCGGCATCCGCGATTTGACTCAGTCGTCGGAACGCATCACCGCCAGCGTCCGCAATGCCGGCGATTCGCTGCGCCGTCAGGCCCAGGACCTTGAGGAATCCACCGAACGGACCGGCGCCAAGCTGGAAAGCGCGTTCGAGATGATCCGCCAGAAGTCCAACGACCTCGGCATCACCGGCGACCGTCTGTCCCAGCAGGCGGAAAGCATGGCCGCCACCTTCTCGCGTCAGTCCGCCGATCTGGTCAACGCCTCGAAGCTGGCGGAAGTGCGGTGCGAGCAGCTCGAGGATCGCCGCGCCAGCGCGTCGGTCGAGCACTTCCTGCAGAACGCCGCCTTCATCGTCGAGAAGCTGCAGTCGCTGTCGGTGGATATCGGCCGCATCTTCGCCGCCAACGTCGATGAAAAGGCATGGCGCGAATTCCATGCCGGCGACCAGAGCGTGTTCGTCCGCAAGATCCTGAAGAATCTGGACAAGCACCAGATCGCCTCGATGAAGAACAAGTACGAGGACGACGGCGAATTCCGCGAATACGTCACCCGCTATCTGTCCGAGTTCGAGGCCCTGCTCAATCAGGCGCGCCAGTCCGATTACGCCGACGTGCTGACGGGCACCTTTACCTCGTCCGAGGTCGGCAAGCTCTATCTGGTGCTCGCCCGCGCCCTTGGCCGGTTGGGCTGACGGTTCTCCATGATGGTCATTGAAGGGCGCCCTCGGGCGCCCTTTTTTGTGTCCATCACGGATTAGCGGGGAGGCGCCCACCCCATTGCCGTCCCGAACGCCGTCATGCCCGCGCTTGACGCGGGCATCCACATGCGGACGCGCAAGCCATTGTTGCCAATGACCTTTTCGCGGAAACACGTGGATCGCCGGGTCAAGCCCGGCGATGACGTTGAAGGCAAGTTCCCGGGAATTCCGTGATGACCCTTTTTTGTTGGACCGGCGGCGAGGCCACGGCCATGCCGATCGATGACAAATTTTGGCGGCAGCGAATTTTGTTGCACTGCACAATATGCGCCCCTACCATCGACCACGGCAGGAACGGAGGCCGAGAATGCACATCCGCAAGCTGCACCTTCGCGAACGACCATTGTTCGCGGAGCACCTCAAGCGTTTGCCGCCCAACGACAGGCAATTCCGCTTTGCCCACGCCCATGTCACCGACCAGGTCGTCGACAGCTACGTCGCCAGGATCGCCCCGGCCGACCTGATCCTGGGGGCCTTCGTCGACGACAGGCTGGTGGCTGCCGTTCACGTGGCCTTTGCCGACGACATCGCCGAAGTGGGCGTGTCGGTGGACCCGGAGCAACGTTCGCGCGGGATTGCCGCCGCGCTGTTCCGCCGGGCCAGCCATTGGGCGCGGAACCGCCGCACCCAGCGGCTTTACACGTTATGCCAGGGCGACAACCGCGCCATGCTGGCGCTGGCCAATAAACTGGGCATGACCATCCACCGCGAAAGCGGCACCGCCGAAGCCTTTCTGGCCCTTGACCCGCCCGATTTGCTGACCGTGTCCGACGAATTGTCGGTGGGCTTTCATGCCATGCTGGCCGACTGGGCCGATCTGATGCACACCTGCCGGGGCGTGCTGTCGGCGTCGTCCTGGGCGGGGCGCTGATCCTTTAACGCAGGACCGGCGGCGACGGCTCGGCCGCCCCGGCCGACGACAATTGCACGGTGTCGGCCGTGCCGTCCCAGCGTCGGGCTTCGGCCCGCCAGCGCGCCAACTCGTCGTCGGCGACTTGCTGGCGCGATGCGGAGACAGAGGTGGTGGCGCCGGGGCGATCCGCCTCGGGCCACAGCCATACCCCGGCGGTCAATGCCAGGGCGATGATGGCGGCGGCGGTACCCGTCCAGTCGCGGTCCTGCATGCTCCCCTCCTGGGTAAAGGCCACGCGAAAACCTTATCCCGTCGGAGAAGACGCGACCATTCGGCTTCGGTCGTAAGAGTCTGCTTCCGGAAGGAGTACGACTTTCGCCGCGCCGTCCGGCGCCCGCCCGCTCGCCATCTAGGGTGCAGGCTGTTCACACGGGAAAACCTTTGATGCGGGAAAACCATGGCTGTCACGCTTGGCGCGACTTCCTTGAAACCCTGCGTCCAGATGGCATGGACCGTCTGGACCATTTGGCCGCGCCCGACATCCACTACCACGACCCGTTCATCGACGCGCGCGGGCTGGCCAACGTGCGCCGTGTCTTCGCCCGCGTTTTCGACGACATCGACGACCCGCGCTACAGCTTCACCCACAGCGCCTGTGACGGCGACACCTGCTTCCTGCGCTGGCACTTCACCTGCCGGCCCAAGACCATCCGCCAGGGGCTGCCGTGGATTTGCGACGGCGTCACCGAATTGCGCTTCGACCCGCAGGGCCGGGTGCTGGCCCATTGGGAACATTAGGATGCGGGCGAGCAGGTCTATGAAAAGCTGCCGGTCCTGCGCGCCGTCATCCGGCTGGTGAAAAAACGCATTTCCGGCTGGCCTGGGTGATCATTGCCCGCCCTTGATCTCCCCATAGGCGGCCAGCGCCCGCAGGCGGGCGGCGCCGTGATCCACCATGGGCGCGGGGTAGGTGATGCCCAGCTTGACCCGGGCGCCGGCCAGGATCAGCGGCGGCGCCTGCCACGGCTGGTGGACGTACTGGTCTGGCAGGCCGGCCAGTTCCGGCACCCAGCGGCGCACATAAGCGCCCGAGGGGTCGAACTTCTCGCCTTGGGTGACGGGGTTGAAGACGCGGAAATAGGGTGCGGCGTCGGCGCCGCAGCCGGCGATCCATTGCCAGGATGCGGCGTTGGCGGCGGCGTTGGCATCCACCAGCGTGTCCCAGAACCAGCGTTCGCCCTGCTGCCAGGGCAGCAGCAGATCCTTGACCAGGAACGATCCCACGATCATACGCACGCGGTTGTGCATCCAGCCGGTGGCCCACAGCTGGCGCATGCCGGCGTCGACGATGGGAAAGCCGGTGCGCCCCCGCGTCCACGCGGCGAAGGCGGCTTCGTCGTGGTGCCAGGGAAAGGCGGCGAAGGCGGGCTGCAGCGGCTGGGTGGCGAGGTCGGGGAAAGTGGCGATCAGGCTGTGGCTGAATTCGCGCCAGCCCAATTCTTTGAGGAAGGTGTCCGCCCCGCTTCCCGGCGGTCGGGCGCGCACGGCATGCCAGATTTGGCGCGGGCTGATCTCGCCGAAGGCCAGATGGGGCGACAGCATCGAAGTACCGGGCTGATCGGGGCGGTCGCGCCGCCGGTCATAACTGTCCAGCCCGTCATCCAGAAAGGCGGTCAGGTTGGCGCGGGCGCCGGCCTCGCCGGGCTGCCATGTTTCGGCCATGCCCTGCCACCATGGGATGGTGGGCATCAGGCCCAGCGCGTCCACGCTCAGGCCATCGGGCACCTGGGGCGGCGGCATCAGGATGGCGGGGGCGGGCAGGGGGCGCGGCGGCTCGGGCAGGGCCAGGGCGGCGCGCCAGAAAGGTGTGAACACCTGATAGGGCTGGCCGGTCTTGGTGCGCACGCTGCCCGGTTCGAACAGCAGATCGGCGGCGAAGGCGCGCGGTTGGATGCCGGCGGCGCTCAGGCGGCGGGACAGTTCGGCCTCGCGCTCGGGCTCGCCCGGTTCCCACCGGCGGTTCCAGTGCACCGCGCCGGCGTTCAACTCGGCGGCAAGGCGGGGAATTTCGCTTAAGGCATCGCCGCGCAACAGCACCAGCCGCCCGCCCTTGGCGGCGACGGCGGTGCCCAGCGCCCGCAACGAGTGGTGCAGCCACCAGCGCGAGGCGCCGCCCGGTCGCCAGGGGCCGTTGTCATCCAGCACGAAGGCCAGCACCACCGGCCCCGGCGCGGCGGCCAAGGCGGGGTGGTCGGACAGGCGCAAATCCTGGCGCAGCCAGACAAGCGTGGTGGTGGGCGACATGGGTCAATCCAGTGGAAGCGGCGGCGGAGCGGGCGGTTCCAGGCGGGCGCGCGGGCGGGTGACGATGCGGTTGCCCACCAGCATCAGCGCCTGGAAGGGGCGGCGGAACATCTGCAGGAATTGGGGGCTCAGCACGTTCATGCCGTCGTTGCGGCCGGTGAAGGCGGGGATCACCATGCGGCGCCCGTCGATGACGAAGCACGGCCACAGCCTGCCCTCGAACCCGGCCACCGGCCACGGCAGCGCCGACACCTCGCCCAGCACGCTGGACGACGGCAGGCCGGCATGGCGGAAGGTCAGCCCCGCCGCCTTCAGTTCCGGCGCCGCCGATCCCGGCAGTCCCTCGGGCAGGTTTTCCGCCACCCAGTGCCAGGCGTGGCCCTGGGCCAGCCGCGCCACCTCGTCGGCCTCGCGTTTGGCCAACCGGCCCGAAGCCATCAGGGCGGGCAGCGATCCGCCCAGCCAGACGATGGCGGCGGGTCGGCGCTGGCGTAGCACCGCGCCCAGGCGCTTCAACGCCTCGGCGGCGATCTGGGGCGCCTGGCGGGCGGCGGGATCGCCGATGGGATCGGACACCGCGATCAGGCGGTCCTTGGGACAGATCAGGGCGCCCGACAGGTCGGGCAGCAGATGCACACCGTTCAGCAGCATGGCATCAAGCGAACAGACGTTGCAGTTCGGCCACCTTGGCGGCCAGCTCGTCCGCCCCATAGGGCAGGGCGGGAACGGCGCCCCAGATGGGCTTGGGCCAGGCGGGGTCGGCCTCGAAGCGGGCGACCACGTGGACATGCAACTGCGGCACCACGTTGCCCAGGGCGGCCACATTCATCTTGTGTGCGTTGACATGGCTCTGCAGCCGGCGCGAGGCGTCGGCTATCTCCTCGATCAGGGTCAGGCGGTCGTCGGGGTCCAGTTCGTGCACTTCCGACACGCCATGGCGGCGGGGCACCAGCACCAGCCACGGATAATTGGCATCCTTCAGCAGCAACACACGGCACAGTGGCCAGTCGGTGACGAACGCGGTGTCGGCCTCCAGCCGTTCATGCAGAACGAACATCTTCTTCTCACCCTCCTCGATTGCCCTGACATCGCTTTCGCGCTATGACCAAGGTCAATTTCCTCCGTCACCGGGCCGCCCCATGCGCCGACGCCGTTCCAGTAAGCACGACGAGCCCAGCACCTTCGGGCTTGTCTTCACCAAGGTCGCTCAGATCGCCCTTGGCGCCACCATTGTCCTTGGCCTCGCCGAGTGGGGGGCGGGATTGGCCATGGGAAAGATACGCCATAATCGCGCCGAGGCCACGCCCTCGCTTTCCGATCAGGACATCGTCAGGCTTTACGGCAGCGACAACCCCCGCCTTTATCGCGAGGTGCTGGCCGAGGTGGCGGGGCTGCCCGAGGCGGTCTACAGCCCGCTGGTGGAATACCGGCTGCCGCCCTTCGCCGGTCGCCACGTCACCATTTCGCAAGACGGCTATCGCGGGAACGGAACCACGCAGAACCTGCTGGCCGACGGCCCCAAGGTGTTCGTGTTCGGCGGATCGACCACCTTCGGCACCGGCGTCACCGACAGCCAGACCCTGCCGGCGCAATTGGGCGAGGTGCTGAAGGCCAACGGCAAGTCCGTCCAGGTGTTCAACTTCGGCGCACCGTCCTATTATTCGACCCAGGAACGCATCGCGCTGGAACGGCTTTTGACCAACGGCATCCGTCCGGACGTGGCGGTGTTCGTGGACGGCCTCAGCGATTTCCAGGCCTGCCAGTCGCCCGACCGCACCGCGTGGAGCGGCCGTCTCGAGCAGGCGACCCGCGTCGCCGCCAAGCTGCCGTTGACCGCCGAATTGTCCAACCGCTCGAACCTGCTGGCCTTTGGCCGCTGGCTGGTGGGCGAAGAGCGCGCCGAGGCGCCCAACCGTGCCGCCCAATGCGCCAGCGACGCCGAGGTGGACAAGGTCATCCGCCGGCTCGACACCAACCGCCGCATGATCGCCGCCATGGCCGAGCGTCTGGGTTTCAAGGCATTGTTCGTGCAGCAGCCGGTGCCCACCTTCCACTACGACAATTCCAAGCGCGCCGTGCCGGTGGACACCGAATTGCTGGGCCATCACATGAATTCGGCCAAGGGCTATCCGCGCATGACCGAAATGCGCGCCGCCGGGCAGTTGCTGTCCGACAACGTGCTGTGGCTGACCGAGTTCGAGCCGGCCGAAGGCAACGCCTACGTGGATACGGTGCATTACAGCCCCGCCTTCAACCGCGCCTTGGCCGAAGCCATCGGCCGCACCATCGTCGACAATTCCCTGCTGCCGTGAACGGGCGCCGGGTCTGGCTGATCCTGCTGGTGGTGCCGCCCCTGCTGTGGGCGGGCAACGCGCTGGTGGGGCGTGCCGTGGTCGGCTTGATCGACCCCATCGAGCTGTCGTTCTGGCGCTGGCTGGTGGCGCTGGGCGTGCTGCTGCCGTTCACCGCCCGCAATCTGGTCGCCCACCGGCGCATCCTGCTGGACAACTGGCCCGTGGTGGCGGTGATGGGCCTGTGCAGCGTGGCGGCCTACAACACCCTGCTGTACATGGCCATGCACACCACCACGGCCATCAACGCCACCCTGATGGGGGCGTCCATGCCGCTGATGATCCTGTTGCTGGGCCGGGTCTGGCTGGGCGAGGCCATCCGCCCCGCCCAGGCGTTCGGCATCGTGGTGTCGGCCTGCGGCATGCTGGCGGTGGTGACGCGCGGCGAACCGGGCCGTCTGGTGGGGCTGCAGCTTACGCCCGGCGATGGGCTGATGGTGGTGGCGACCGTGGCCTGGGCGGTCTATTCGGTCATGCTGCGGCGCTTTCCGCTGGCGGTTCCCGGCGCCACCTTGCTGGCCGCGCTGATCGTGGTCGGGCTGGCGGCGCTGGCGCCGCTGTACGCCTGGCACATGGCCCACGCGCCGGTGATGGCGGCCGGGCCCGCCCAATTGGGGGCGGTGCTGTATACCGGCCTGTTCGCCTCGCTGGTGGCGTTCTATTTCTGGAATCGCGGCGTCGCGGCGGTGGGGGCGGCGACCGCCGGCCAGTATTCCTATTTGATCCCGCTGTTCACCGCGCTGCTGGCCATTCCGCTTCTGGACGAGCGGTTTCACTGGTACCATGCCCTTGGTGGCGGATTGATTTTCGTGGGGATCTTCTTTGCCACACGCCGCCGGCCGGCGCCGGGCTGACGCTTGCATCGCAGGCTTGCAAATCGGCGTGTTGCGAACCGATCGTCATATCCGCACAATGTCGCCCAATTCAGTAAGGACGGGAGCCGCAGCGTACGGTTCCCGCGCAAGCTAGCGGGAGGAAAGATGGCCCTGCCGAAAGACGGCACGACCGCTGAGAAGTCTCGTTTCGACTGGAGTTCCGCCCAAGCCTTGCTGGCGGGATTGCCTGGTGGCGGCCTGAACATCGCCCACGAGGCGCTGGATCGTCATGTGGCCGAAGGGGCCGGTGACCGGCGGGCGCTGATCAGTCTGGGGCGGCGCTACGAGCGCCGGGTGGTCACCTTCGCCCAACTGTCGGACACCTCGTCCCGCGTTGCCGCCGTGCTGGCCGAACTGGGCGTCAAGCCGGGCGACACGGTCGCCGTGCTGCTGGGGCGTTCGGTCGAACTGTACCAGGCGGCGTTCGGCATCTGGAAAGCGGGCGGCGTGTTCTGCCCGCTGTTCGCCGCCTTCGGCCCCGGACCGCTGCGCTCGCGCCTGGAATTGTCGCGCGCCAAGGTGCTGATCGCCACCGAATCGCTTTATACCCGCCGGGTGGCGCAGGTCCGCGCCAACCTGCCCGACCTTTGCCATGTGCTGCTGGTTCCCGACGAGCCCGACGCCGTGGTGGGCGAGCACGTCGGATGCAGCGACTTCATCGCCCGCGTCCAGGCGGCGAAGCCGGCGGCCACCGCCGCCACCACGGCCCAATCGCCTGCCTTCGTTCATTTCACCAGCGGCACCACCGGCACCCCCAAGGGGGCGGTGCATTCCCACGGCTCGGTGCTGGCCCATCTGGTCACCGGCAAGCAGGTGTTCGACCTGACCGACGCCGACATCTATTGGTGCACCGCCGATCCGGGGTGGATCACCAGCACGGCTTACGCCCTGATCATGCCGCTGGTCAACGGCTGCACCTCGATCGTGGACGAAGCCGATTTCGATCCGCGCCGCTGGTATGGCGTGCTGAAGGACGAAAAGGTGACGGTGTGGTACACCACGCCCACCAACATCCGCATGATGATGCGTTATGGCGCCGCCTTGGCCCGGGTCTATCGCGAAAACTCGCTACGGCTGGCCGCCAGCGTGGGCGAGCCGCTGAATTCCGACGCGGTGACCTGGGGCGAGAAATCGCTGGGGGCGCCGTTCCACGACACCTGGTGGCAGACCGAAACCGGCGCCATCGCCATCGCCAACCTGGCGGGCGAGGGCAAGCCGGGCAGCATGGGGCGCCCGTTGCCCGGCGTCGAGGCGGCGGTGGTTACCCGCAACCTGTCCAAGCTGGAAATGGTGACGGACCCGGAAACCGTGGGCGAACTGGCGCTACGGGCCGATCTGCCGTCGCTGTTCACCTCGTATGTGGGCGATCCGGGCCGGTATCAGTCGGCGTTCGTGGATGGCTGGTACCTGACCGGCGATCTGGTGCGCCGCGACGCCGATGGCTTCTTCTGGTTCGTCGGCCGTTCCGACGACATGATCAAATCGGCAGGTCACACCATTGGTCCGTTCGAGGTGGAATGCGGCCTGATGGAGCATCCGGCGGTGGCCGAGATCGGCGTGGTCGGCAAACCCGACCTGTTGCTGCGCGAGGTGCCGGTGGAGTTCGTGTCGCTCAATCCCGGTTTCGAGGCCGGCGACGCCCTGCGCACCGAACTGCTGTATTTCGCCCGCCAGCAATTGGGCTCGGCCATTGCCCCGCGCGAGGTGCAGTTCGTGGAAGCCATGCCCAAGACCACCACCGGCAAGATCCTGCGCCGCGCCCTCAAGGCCAAGGCGGTGGCGGAACCGGACGACGATGTTCTGGTCTTGCCGGGCAATGCACCCGGACGCTTCGACGACGAGTGACGCACGAAACGATCGGCCCCGTTCCACACCGGAACGGGGCCGAGGCATTTTCTGGATTTGTCGTGCGCGATAAGGTCCTAAGGCCGTTCCAATAGGTTGACCCGCATGGGCTGGTCGAAGGCCCAGCCGTCGTCGGTGCGGGTGCCGTTGGCTTCGAACAGGGCGCGCAGGTCGTCCTTCATGGCGTCGAAGCGGGCTTCGCGTTCGCTGTTGGCGGAAATCAGCCGCTCGCGGAAGGCGTCGAAGGTGCGCATGCGCACGGTGTGGACATAGCGGATTTCCTGCGCCGGCTTGAGGGCTGGGCAGGTCCGCAGGGCGTGATAGGCCTGGGCGCGGACCTCGGTCTCGTCGTCCACCGGGCGGCAGGTCTGGAAGAACGGCCCTTCGGCGACGGGTTCCGAGACGTAGACGCGGCCGCCTGGGCGCAGCACGCGGGCGGCTTCTTCCAGCGCCTTGCCCATGAAAGCCGCCGGCACGTGGTGCAGCGAATTGAAGAACACCACCACATCGGCCGAGGCGCTGGCGGCAGGCAGCGCCTGTCCCACACCTTCCACGATCTCGACGCCGGCCACCTGGTCGGCGGCGCGCGCCTTGGCCAGCTGGCGCGGGCTGCATTCCACGCCCAGCACGCGGGCGCCGAATTTGGCGAGGTGGCGGGCAAGGTTGCCATCGCCGCAGCCGACATCGACGACGCGCTTGCCATCCAGGGCCAGCGTCTCCACGATGACGTCCGCGTTGTTCCGCCTGTCCATGGCACGTTCCTCCGGTTCCATCAGGTTTTGCTTATCCGATGTCAGTGCACGTTGTCGACGCCTATGATGTGGCGATCATTCTAGGCGCGCGCCTGCGCCAGGATGGCTCGCCCTCGGCGGCCTTGGCCCGCCGCGTCCGTCGCGGTGTCCAGCTGTGGCATGGCGGGCGGGCGCGGGCGTTGCTGATGACCGGCGGGGCTAACAGCGCGCCGGTGGCCGAAGCGCGGGTCATGCGCGACATGGCGGTGGCGTACGGCGTGATGCCCGACCACGTGCTGACCGAGGAACGCGCCCGCAACACCATCGAAAACGCCCTGCTGGTGGCGCCGCTGGTGCGGCAGG
>DATGXU010000119.1:0-4145 GCA_035298685.1 Magnetospirillum sp.
GGTCTGCGCGGTCGCCGCCTATGCCGTGCGCCTTGGCGGCGCGCTGGCGCGCATGGATGCATGACCATGAAGATCTGCATGCTGACAGCCTCCATGTCGCGCAAGGGCGGCGGCGTCTTCGACGTGGTGCGCATGCTGGCGCAGGCGCTGCACGCCCCGCCCGAGATGGCGGTGGAGGTCTGCGGCCTGGACGACCGCAAGGGCGCCGACGACGTCACCGCCTGGGGGTCGGTGCCTGCCCACGCCCATGCCGTCACCGCCGGCCCACGCGCCTGGGGCTATGCCAAGGGCCTGCTGCCCGCCGTGGCGGCGGCGGAACCCGATCTGGTGCACATGCATGGCCTGTGGATGTATCCATCGCTAGCCGGCCTGTTGTGGGCACGCCGCACCGGGCGGCCCACCGTCGTCAGCCCCCACGGCATGCTGGACCCCTGGGCGCTGAACCGCAGCCGGGGGAAAAAGCGGCTGATCGGCCTGCTGTACGAATGGGCCAATCTGCGCCGCGCCGGCTGTATCCATGCGCTGTGCGAGGCCGAGGCGCAGTCGATCCGTGCGCTAGGGCTGCACAACCCCATCTGCGTCATCCCCAACGGCATCACCCTGCCCGATGGCGCGCCCCCTGCCCCGCCGGCCTGGGCGGCGCCCCTGCCGGCCGATGCGCGCGTGCTGCTGTATTTGGGCCGCCTGCATCCGAAAAAGAACATCCGCCCGCTGATCCAGGCGTGGCGCGCCGCGCGCCGGCCGCCATGGCATCTGGCCATCGCCGGCTGGAGCCAGGAAGGCTATGGCGAGGAACTGCGCGAGGCCGCCCACGGCGATCCCACCATCCATTTCACCGGCGCGGTCTTTGGCGCCGACAAGGATGCCACCTTCGCCCGCGCCGACGGCTTCATCCTGCCGTCATTGAGCGAAGGCCTGCCCATGGCGGTGCTGGAGGCGTGGGCACATCGGCTGCCGGTGCTGATGACCCCTGCCTGCAACATCCCCGAAGGCTTCGCCGCCGGCGCCGCCATGCGCGTCGGCACCGACGCCGATGCCTTGGCCGACAGCCTGTCCACCTTCCTGACCATGTCCGACGACGCCCGCCGCGCCATGGGGGATCGTGGCCGTCGACTGGTGATGGACCGCTTCACCTGGCCCAAGGTGGCGGCGGAGATGGCTGCGGTCTACCGCTGGCTGGCGGCGGCGGGGCCGCGCCCCGGCTGCGTGCAGGTGCTGCCATGACCATCGGCCGGCGCCCCTTACTGGCGGGCCTGGCGGCGCTGCCGCTCGCCCCCATGGCATGGGGGCAAGAAAGGACACCCCGGCGGGTTGCCGTCAGCATCCGCGATTTCGGCGCCAGGGGCGACGGCAGCGACCAGACGGCGGCTTTCCGCCGCGTGCATGCCGCCCTGTTCACCATGCAGCGGCGCAATGACCGCGAACGCGCCACCGATCCGTCCGTGCCGGAGTTGGCCTTCCATCTGACCCTGCCGCCGGGCCGCTACGACTATGCCTGGAACCGCTGGACCTGGGGCTTGCGCCGCATCACCGTCGAAGGCTATGGCGCGGTTATCCGCTGCGTCACCCGCAGCCCCTTCACCGTGGACCAGACGGTTCTGCACAGCAACCGCGAACATTACTGGGTGTGGGATGGCCACGGCCCCGCCTATGGACCGCCGGGCACCAACCCCGAGGATTGGGGCCTATTGATCCGCACGGCACGGCCGGGCGACCGCCAGGTAACCTTGGCCTCGGGCAAGGCGGCGCCTGCGTTGCGCCCCGGCGCCTGGGTGCTGATCCAGTCCTATGCCCAGCAGCAGGACGGCTATCCGCCCAACATGCGCTATTTCGAGCGCGTGCGCCTTGAGGCGGTGGATGGCCCCGAGCTGCACCTGGACCGGCCGCTGCAAACCCTGCACAAGGACGACTGGCCGGAACACCCGACGGTGATGACCGCCACCGGCCGCGCCCGCGTGGTGGCCATCGACCGGCCCGACTGCCCGCTGGCACTGGAACAGACCTTTCGCGGCCTGACCGCCGCGCCCAACCCCAACCACGAGGAAGCCGATTCCGAGCGCCGGGTCACCGTGGAAACCCTGACGGTGGCCGGCGCGCTGCGCGCCGTGGTCGAGGATTGCCGCCTGATCGCCTTTCTTCCCACCCAGGTGGCCGAGGTGGTCGTGCGCAAGTGCCGCATGGACTACACCGAACCGGACAAGCTGATCGATTCGCTGCTGTTCGAGGATTGCGCGATCCAATCCCTGCAGCAATGCACCGGCATCAACCGGGTGACGCTACGCCGCTGCGCCATCGGCCGCAGCAGCCAGTTCCTCGGCCGCGCGGCGCTGATCGAAGACAGCACCTTCGCCGGCACCATCAATCTGCAAGGCCCCACGCCCACGCGCTCGATGGTGCTGAGGCGCTGCCGCTTCGACAGCCCGCGCCCGTTCACCCGCGAGGAATGGATCACCGTGCGCATCGGCGCCGAAGCCCGCCCGGTGGACGGCCGCACCCTGATGGCCGCGCCCGGCACCCCGGCCTATGGGCGGCTGGTGGACGTGCTGCAGGAAGGCAGCCCGGTGCTGCTGTCCGATGCCGGCGACAGCGTTGCCGGCACCTGCATCCGCATCGACAGCGTAAACGGCACCGCCCGCTTCACCTTCGACCTGCCCCGGTCGTTGCGGCCGGGCGACCGGCTGGAGGTGCCGCGTCTGTTGCAGTTGTCGGTCACCGACTGCACCTTTGCCGACGCCGCCCTGGTGCCCCCTTACGTGCCCGATCTGGATTGGGGTGACGAGGTGCGGCGGTCGTCGCGCCTGAGGCTGGACTTCGCCACCGACCGGCCGCTGCGGCAGGTTTGGCTGCCCGGCCGCATCAGCGCCGTCGAGATCGCCGTCACCCGCCCCTATGGCGGCAAGGGCGGCCGCTTTCTGGTGTTTCAGGAACAGGCGCCGCAATTCGACCAGTTCAGCCTGTCCATCGACCTGGCCACCGCCGGGCAGCGCCGGTTCAGCGAATCCGGGGTGCGGATGTTGGGCCGCGACCAGTTGTTCGTCCATGGCCGCCCGGTCGACCGCATCACCGGCGGCCATTACCTGTCGCGCATGATCGTCATGCTGGCCGAGTCGGCGCGCGGTGCGGCGCTTGACACACAAGACGGCACGGACGAGGCGGCGCGGGGCGTGATCGAGGCGGACATCGTCAACCCGCTGACCGATCTTTGCCCGCCCGCCCCGCGCGCCCTATAGCATCACCGCCTTGCGCAGCACGAACGCCTCGGCATGGCGGTCGGGGGCGCGGCATTCGATGCCGCGCAATCGCGCCATGCTGCGAAAGGTCTCGGGCTCGAACCAATCCTTGGACCGCTGGCTGCCGAAATGGTCGAGCAGCAGCCCGATCTTACGGTCCAGCACCGCATCGGACAGCGGCATGTAGAGGTTGGGCCGCCCCAGATCGCCGTCCCATTTGGGAATTTCATATTCCAGGATCAGGTGATCACGGAAAATGTTGGCGGTCAGTTCGCTGATTTCGCGGTGGTCCTGATGGGCGTCGTCGCGCCGATGAGTCAGGATGACGTCGGGGCAAAAGCCATCGCGGATGCGGGCCAGCCACGCCTTGATGGCACCGGTCTGGGTGGGAAACAGGCTGTCGGCGAAATCGCCCAGCTCGATGCTGGCGTGCCGCGCGCCGTCCAGAAACGCCGCCGCCGACCGGCATGCCTCGTCGGCGCGGGCACCGGTGGCGCTGCACACGCACCATTGCACGTCCAGGCGCACGCCGGCGGCGATCCACCCCAGGATGGTGCCGCCGGCGCCGATCTCGATGTCGTCGGCATGGGCGCCCAGGCACAGCACCGACAGATTTTCGCCCCGGCGGGCCAGCGACATCGGCCTCATGACGGCGTCACCGACAGGCGCACGCCCTTGCGCGCGCCGCCATCGGCGCGCCATGGCACGTCGCCGCGCTCGACCATGTCTTCCAGCAATTGGCGGTCCTTCAACGTGTCCATGGGCCGCCAAAAGCCGGTATGCTTGTAGGCCAGCAACTGGTCGGCCTCGATCAGGCGCTGGAACGGCTCCTGCACCAGTTCCTCGCCTTCGCGCATGAAGTCGAAGATCTCGGGCCGCAGCAGGAAGTAACCGCCGTTGATCCAGAGATCAGAG